>NZ_CP100447.1 GCF_024227435.1 Natrinema caseinilyticum | reverse complement strand
GGTCCTATGACCATCCTCTGTAGTGTGGATAATCTCTGATTCTAATACTGGTAGCATTAGAAATGATGGTAACATTGTTAGCGTTAATAACGCTAATAACGTTTCTAACGCAACTATCGTTGGAAATCAGTTGGGACGCTACATCCGTGAGATGTCGACCGAGGTGAGTGGTGTGTCTTCCAAGTGAGGTCCAATCTCTCTTCGAGCAATTCGCTCAGCCTCCTCGTCAGACGCAGCTTTGATCTCGAGAGTCACGAGGAGACCGACGAGAGCAGTATTTGAGACCAAGAGCAGGGCGTCTGTCCTGCTGTTACAGTTGTTACACCCCAAGCTCTGGACGTTGATATTGCAGTTCCTCGTTCGATCGCCGGCGGAGGTGATGCGCTTGCCAACTTCACTAACTGCGATATTGATCGCATCCTGTCCCGTATCTGCCCCACGGACGATCCACGGCACCGAGAACGTCACGCTATACCACTCTTCCTTGGTGGCGGAGTCGTGACTTCCATCCTGACGCGTTGGTCCTGGATGAGGTTCGTTCTCGACTGCTGGGGGACCATCGTTAGTGGCCGTGTTAGATTGCGATTGTCTTTCGGCCATGAAGGTTCAGACGCGAGCAACGCTAAATAGAGCAACTCCACAGACAGTGTAACGAGTTGTGGAACAATCCTCTCCTGCAGATCATCTGGCCCTCTGCTGTGGTCTCGAGAATTGAAGCTGGCGTTCGTGTCCGTGCTTCTCTCTGATGACGGTTGCTGCGTGTTCCTGAAACACCCGGATTGGCGGTCGAGCATCTTCCAGGTGTTCGTTGAAGAGGTCTAGCGCCCATTCGACGATACAGGAGTCGGATGATTCGAGAGCCGTTGATTCGGCCTCCGTAACTCCAGTCGATGGGGCTGGCGCCATGATCACGCGCGAATCGTCGTATATCGCAAGGTGAAGCGGAATCGGCCCGGGAACGAACAACAGTCGTGCATCCTGTCTGATGAAGCCATCCTCGAGATACGCAGAAAAATCGACTTGAGCAGCATAGTCGACGAACTGATGGTCGTTGTGGAATTGGAAGAGGACCTCGTCAGTGAATACGACGGTGACGCTGGGAGTGTGCTTCACGACCGGGCGATACGCCTGATCAAGTGCTGGGCTCCGAATGGCTCCCATGCCACGGAACGCTTCTAAATCGATTCCAGCACCACTGACGAACGCGTTCAGGACGTTGTGAGGTTGGTCCGGAGTATTGTGGATAAGCTCGGAATTTTCGAAGGCTTCGAGTGGGAGCGAATCGAGTTCAGCGGGCAGCCAGCGAACGAAGCTCCGGTTTTCAATGGCTCCTGCGGCGATTTCGTGAAGCTGTTCGAATGACTCTTGGAGTAACTCACCCGTTTCGGATAGTTCGTAGATGCCTGCTCGCAGATCGACGTAGCCGTCTCCCTGCAAGCGGGTGATCATTCGGTGAATCGTCGTTCGGGAGGGCCCACCCTCATTTCGGGCGCGCTCGACGAGAGTACACTTTCTCATTGGCTCCGTTTCGAGAGCTCGAAGCAGCCACTGTTGGTGTGGTGAGCGTGCGAGGCGGGCGAGCGAGTCGACCGTAACCTCCTCATCGAGTTGGGAGTATGCCTGCAGCATCCTCGATCCAGAGCAGGTCAATGTAAAGCAGTCGTTCCGCTCGCGAACGAGTCCCGCTTCGTCGAGTGGCGCAACAGCTCGATAGGTAGTTTGGCGAGTTACGTTCGACTTCTCCGCGAGATCGGGGATGCAGAGGTTCCCCCTTTGGAGTGCTTGTAGGACCCGGATACGCGTCGGATGCCGACCCCGGTTGGAGGAACTGGCACTTGCTTGAACCCGGGAGTCAAAGAGAGATTGGAGGAGTTTCTCAGGGATCATAGTGCGATTACCGCATATCCAATGGTTGTTAGATAGAATGAATGTTTGCATGCCAGACACTCTGGATAGTAATTGTACTCGTCACGGATCGGCTCTCGAATATTCTTCAAGGCCGGTCCTCGGGAGCGGCCGCGAAATGGTATAGCGACATACCATTTATAATGTGGCTAAATGCGGTATTTCATTGTCTAGAGGCCATAAGACGCTGTAATAGAGGAAACAGAGTGAATTCCGTGTTGGTCCTGATTACCCCAATAATCACGACCACTTTCAAGTACCCCGCCGCCGTCCGGTAAGCACGAATGCTGCAATCGACTCAGAACGGCGCTTCCCCCAGGGTAGAGCCGCCGAGACCGGGCTGCGAGTTTGCTGTAGTTCCACTCAGCGACGTCGAAGAACTAGCGGAATACCGCAGTTCGATATAGGACGAATGACCTCAATCTATATGGAGATAGGGCGTGAACGGTAACGTATGACCGAAGACGAATCGAATTCCAAGGGTCTGATGGAGCGCCAGACCACGGGCGAAGACCGCGTGCGGATGGCCGCCCGACAGCTGTCGGAGCCGCGGACGGCCAACTGGATCGCCTCCGAAGCGGGCTGGTCACACGAGCCGACCAAGCGCGTCCTCGAACGTCTCGTCGACGACGGGATCCTCCACCGTGACGAGAGCGGTACTCACACGACGTACTACCCCGATTACCGCCGTCAGGCGATGCAGGAGGCGATGCGCCTCCGGGATAGCGGGCACACTGTCGAGGAACTCACGGACCGGCTCGCCGATATGAAGGCGCAGATCCGCGACTGGGAGGACGAATTCGACGTCGAGTCACCGAATCAGCTTCGCGGAACGCTCGCCGAGGAGGGTCTCGACGCTGACGAAGAAGACCGTCGCCGTGAGATCGCCCGCGAGTGGGAACACCTCCAGCGGCGCATCGACATCGTCGGCTTCGCCATTCGCGAATGGGATTTCCTCACTCCAACGAACGAGCCTACTGAGGCCAGTAGCTGACGGATGTCGGTCCCGCATCCCGGTGGCGACCCGAACGCAAACCTCTACGCCCAGCTGAAGCGGGACGTCCTCGATCGTGTACCACAGATCACGACGGTCGAGTTCGTTCCTGATGATATCGAGGCCAAGCAGTTGCGGGCCCGTTTTGATCCGGCCCGCCTTTCTCCTTCGACAGGGCCTGAGTCGCCGGAACTGTCTATCAAGTGGTATCGACAGGACCCACACGATTGGTTCCGTATCAACTACACCGACCCGAACACGGGTTTTCACGCTGGCTGGCACCAGGACGAAGACCATCCCGATCTTGGACGAACGCATTTCCAGTACGCAGCCGGCGATGCGGAGGATCGCTGGGGAATCACGTTCGAACACGAGACTCCCTCGCTGGTCCTCTGGGAGATCATCGAAGCGCTCCTCGAGGATGTCCGTCCGATCTACCAGTACGGGAACGAGGACTCATGACACCACGAGAACGCACTGATCGGTCGCTCGCGAGCTCCTTCGAACGGTATCTCCAGGACAAGGGGAAGGGTCGTGGTGGCGACGGCGGGAACTATCGACGGAACGCAGCGCGTGAGCTGGAGCGGTTTGCCGAGTGGGCCGCCGGCGACCGTGGTGACGACGACTGGACCGGGATCGTTCCCGACGATGTCGACCGGGAGCCCGCTTTCGAGGACCTCGACGAACGAGTCTTCCGGGAGTACGCCCGGCATCTCAGTGGTGATCGCGGACTCAAGCAGAATACCGTACAAACCTACTACCGCTATATCTCCGCGTGGTGTGGCTGGTGTGTCAATGAGGGGTATCTCGAAGCGCACTACGCGCAGCGGGCGAGTGCGATGGCGCCGCTGCCCGAGGACGACGGCCGCAAGCCCGGCGACCAGCAGGCCTGGACGTCCGAACAGCGCCACGCACTCACCCGCCACGTCGACGAGCGAGCCCGTGACGCCATCGAGACGTACACGACACTCCAGGAGGACACTGACCTCCTCGACAAGCAGCGAGCGCACTACGCGGCGCTGAAGGCGACTCGCGACCGTGCTCTGGTGTTCGTCCTCGCGTACACCGCCGTTCGTGTCGGGGAACTCCTCCGAGACCCGAACGACCCGCGCCGGCGCGGTGTCCGTTGGGAGGACCTCTCCCTCGACGACGGGAGTATGGATGTCTACCGGAAGAAACAGCAGTGGGACGCCGCGAGTCTCCCCGACCCGGTGATCTCGCCGCTGCGGAGCTATCGCAAGCTGATGGACCCACCGACGGAGCGCTGGCCGGTGTTTCCAACCTTCGACCAACGGACGCTCGCAGAACTCATCCAGGATGAGCTAGCTGATCGAGGGAAACGTCCAGAGGACATTACTGACCGTCGTGAGGCGTACGCTCGTGACCTACTGCTGGCGCTCGATGAGGATATTCAGCCGCCGTCGATTACGACGGACGGCGCACGGTCGATCCTTCAGCGACTCTCGGAAGCTGCGGACATCGACATCGACCACCCCAAACACGATTACCTTGCTCCACACGGTGGCCGACGAGGAATGGGTGAGGTGCTTGTCCGCGCGTTTGGATATACCGTCGCTGCTCGATACTTGGATAACTCCGAAGAGATGGTTCGCGAGCGGTACTCTCACATCGAGGCCGGGGAACTCGGGGATGTGGCGACCGAGGCACTCGACGAAGTTGATTCGATTCCCAGAGAGGGCGACAAGATTTAGCGGAGTGATACACTACTTCTTGACAGTCTAGAATATGCCGTTCCTGGCCTATCGAAACGAGATGAGTGATCAAGGCAAGGAGCTGGTCGTTCCCGAGGAGGTTGCAGATTCTGAGGATGTGGAATGTCCGTCATGTGGTGGACGAATGCGGCCGAGGGGCGGAGGACCAGATCAACGAGCCCGCCATTTCTTCCATGTGAGGAGTACAGGGGGGACAAGCCAATGCTATGGTGCGGGTAACAACATTGCAGAGTCAGAGCGACACCGAGTAATGAAATCGCTTGCTGTGTCAGGCCTAAGACGTCGTTTTACAGGAGTAGAATCCATTGATCAGTGCTCTACCGAAATACCAATTGATGTCTCTGGTAGTCAAGGGCGGAGTGCTGGGAGACGGGCGGACGCTCTCGTGGAATTCGCGTCTCGAAATCGGTTCTTCGGAGAAGGCGTGATTGTAGAGGTTCAGCATGCGAATGAGTCGAAGAATATCCCGCAGGTGACTGCCGATTACCTGGATGCGGGTTACAGTGTGATGTGGGCCGATGAATCCTGCTTTTCCAAGGATGAGTTTCTAATTCAGCAATTCAATTCTGCATTTAATGAGGATGGTGGGCGTGCGTTTTCCCCCTATCGACATTCCTCTCAAAGAATCTGGTCTGAGTTCGATCCTTCAGAGTGGTTTTCAACGCCTGATGGCTGGCAATTCGAGGATCCAAATCCTGATTGCAGCCACGAGTTCCAGCGCGACAGGGGAGACGCGAAATGTCTTCTCTGTGGCACTCAATACCAACTCCATTCAGAGAGCCAATTCCCGATGTTCTCACCGGGAGATCGATCTCAAATGCATATCGCGAACATCACCTACGTGAGAGGTGCCGATGATGCATTAGAACCTGATGGAACTCCCCATGTACACATCTGGAGTCCCGAGAACCGAGGGGAAAGATCGACGGTATCAACGTGTTCTCGCTGTCGGGCAAAGAAAATCTCCTCTAAGTCAGAGACAGTGATTGATTACAACGCGCATTCGTTCGAGCAGTTAGAGACGCCAGAAATGCAACACTGCGACCACGAATGGAGAAGAACGGGCAGCGGTGAAGAATGCTGGAAATGCGGAAAGCCAAAAGGCGACGACGGGATGGGAATGTACTTCTGACGAAAGAGGATTCGAGCCAGTTCGCAAGATGTCTCCCATGAATCTCTCTACCAGCAAAGCCTCAGTATCTATGACCCCTAGCTCACGGTATGCCCTACTGCCCGAATTGCGGGAGCCGGGTCAAAGCGGTTCATCATTACTGTGGCTCTTGTGGACAGGCATTATCGGAGATCGCTGAATCGGAGAGTGATCCACCGATGGCAGTCGATAGAGATGGCTTCCTCTCACTGCGTTCGATTTCGTACGTCAATGAGCTACTGAACGGAGAACGAGAGTTCGACCGTGATTCAGTCTCGTACACGCAGTTATCTCGAGAGGTGAGCGCTGCCTTTGCAGACTTCGCCCGACTCGCGATGGTCAACGACCTCGACCTTCTCATCCTCTGGGCGGCGGGCTCAAACACAGATGCACTGAGCATGTCTGTCGACGATATGAACAGCAATCAGTTCCGAGACTGGCTCGCTGCGATCGGATTGGGGCGTACTCTTCGAATGTACGATGACGCGCTCCACACTGAGTTCGAGGACGAGTTCAACGACCGACTGCAGAAACTGATCGAGTTCGCCAACGAAGAACTGGACGACGAGGAGATCTCCGAGTAAGAGGCTTACAGTTGACTTGCTGGCCCGTATTCCTCGGACAACGCTGTTTTCAGATCGAAGTCATCCCCTTCTGAGATTTCCTCGATGACATCGTACACGAACTGGAGAGCCTGTACCTCTGCATCCAGATGAGCGAGCTCCTTCTCTCGGCGCTGGATCTTCGAGAGGAGATGTGATTTGAACCGCACCTCGGAGTCCCTGGGTATGGGTTCAGATTGTCTACCGTCACTTCGCTGCGGAAGGCGTCCATCTGGACGCGGAATACGACCACCATCTAATTCTAACTCAACCCGCCTGACGTGCTTACATGGGCTCGGAGTAGACGGGTTTTCCCCGTCGGGACAGTTGCACTGTCTGTCCAGGAGGTCGACTTCGTATCGCGCGCCTGATTCCGACTGGACTTCGTAGAGGCCACCCTGCCGGAGCAGCGCTACGTCCATGTGTTCTTCACGAGCCCGCCGATCGCGGTCATCGACTATCGGACTCTGTTCGCCTTCTTGGATTGAGGATGAGTCTGTGACTGCCATGTGGTGTGAGGTGAGAGAACGAATGCAACCGTTCGCTCCTCCACGCTCTTCAGAGCGATAAAATTTAGAGGCTGATGATATCGACAACAGCAGCAACGGTAGCAGTGTTAATAACGTTAGAAACGCTGGGTAACCCTGTCTGTGATGAGATTAGAAACGTTAGAAACGAAGTCCCACACCGGACCCGAGACCGCATGCTGACCTCCCAATACCTGGGTGCAGGAGTTACTCTGGCTCAGTGAGCAACTTCTCACGAGCAGCGTTGATATTCGACCGGACTGCATCTTCGGTCACATCTCGGATATCGGCCCACTGGGCAACGGTGTATCGCTCTGCTTCCTCGACGACGATCCAGTCGACAGCCTCGTGAAGAGAGAGTTCCCCGGCGATGAGTTCTGTGACTCGTTCGAGGAAGTCTTGGTCGTCCCATGCGAGATCGACCTCTTCGAACCGATGGTTCTCAGGGTCATACGAGGCGATCATCTGGATGGCACCGTTCTGCTCGAGTTCTGCTCGAACGTGAGCAGGCAGGGAATCCAGTGCAGTCTCTGGTAACGGGTACGCTGGGACATCGTGGAGTGAGGCAACATCGAAGGGTGTGAGACTGCGGTGTGACTCGTCTCCGAATTTCATTAGATAGCTCGTTTCCGCGGTAAGCTGTGTCCGGCCCTCGAGAAGTAGATCTGCGAGTTCGGGATACTCGCCTCGATCGACTGAGCCGGTCTTGAAGATTGTGACGAAGTCGCGACCACTGCCAGTTCCAGGTTGAGCTGCCATCGAAATCCTCCGTTCTACGACTCAGATTCGTCGGGGAGGAATATCAGTCTGCCTACAGTCTCAGTCTTCAGTCTCTGGCTCTATTTCCAACTCACGTAGCGTCGCTGCTTGCTCTGCGAGCATTCTGAGAACCCAGCGTCGTCTTTCATGCTGATTCTCGTAAGCCACGTACTGCTGGACGGTTGGGATATCGTGCATGCAAGCGATTCCACCTCGTATCAGCCCTTGCTGGTTGGTCTTCAGAAGTTTCTCTGGAGGCAGCGCTTCCGCGATCCGCGTGGGTGCCAGCTGTTTCATTGGGCTCTCTCGCGGAGGTAGTGACACCAATTGGTCCCGAAAGGAACCTCTCCGAAACGGGTTACCCCACGAATTGCATTCTTCTGACTACGTGGGGTAACTCCGGCAGCGTGTACTAAGAGAATGAGCGATGGCCTCATACGGACGATTCTCCTTCACCGTCCGTAGTGGACGAGCCGAAAAGAGGCTGAATTGCCGCTAGCCGTCCATCCAGTGTACGCTGATTACGGCTTGTCGTTGCGAAGAGGGCCGTCTGATTACCCTCGGTGACGTTGCTACTGTTCTCAATTGGTCTCTCATCGATGAAGCCTCGGCAGCGAGGCATATCGATACGGCTTGACCGAGACGGTGCGAGTTCGATTCCGTGATCCGAGAGGGTTGATTCGACCGGGCTTTCGTCGACGGCGATTCCACCGCTACCGAACACTGCCTGCCGAGACACTGTTCGATTCAGTGTGGATTTTCTGTCCGCTCGAACTGACTCGTCCTGAGTTTCTTGTTTCGTTGCCATGACTTCGTGGAGAAGCCAGATTTTGCCCGACTCCTCCACTCTGTTTGGATTGATAAATCAGCACGAATCCGAGCCTTGATACCGTCATCTGGTTTCCGGTTTAAATCAGAATTCCTGGTGGGTGTAGGCGCCACCACGAGGTCCATCGCCCCGGATGAAGCGTCCTTCGAGATGGACCTCCAGCGCGTCAGGAAGTCCGCCTCCGAATCGACCTGTGACCGAGAACGGTGCGAGCCACGGACCTCGTCCAGCTTTGTTCTCGTTCGTGCGGCAAGCATCGTTCGCGACGGGCTCGAGGTAGATCTCTCCCACCCGGCCGTTCACGAAGACGTGTTTCAGGCCGAATGTATCGCACTCCCACTCGAGATGGGCATTTCCTTCGACAATGAATTGATCGCCAGCTACTGTCAGTGCTAATACGTCGTCCTCTGCTTGGAGGAAATCACGGATCCACTCTGAGCCCATGTGTATAGTGACGTCGGCTAACCGAAGACCGTCCTCGGGATCCTCTATCCAAGGATGCTCATTCGTCGACGGACTATCGACGGGTCCATCAACAATTTCATCCCCAAGAGTTGCGTCCGGTGACCCAGATGGACCACCGTTCCCTGACTCGGACTGAGTTCCTACCCCATCATCTCCTGAGATCGATGTCTCGTCTCTCCCTGGCTCTCGATTCGAGGACGTACCCGTCTCTCGGTCAGTGGATGCATCCTGCCCAGATGGGTTGATGAAGTTGAGACAGCCGGAGAGAGCCGAAAGCACAGTGACTGTGCCAGCAGAGAGAACTCGACGCCGGCGCCAACTGCCTATCTGATGAGATTCATCATCTTGAGACCAACTATCGAGGCCTGGCATAGCGATAATCGGAGGAAGGAACGTTAGCGGACAGGAAATAGATTCAGTAGTTGCGGGATACGCAACTGTGCGGAGTCATTCACCGAATATCAAGACGCTGTCGCACTTTCGCTCGCACAGACTGCAGAAGTCGTCTGGTTCGTATGTCCAAGCGTTGGGGTTTAGGCGTTCGTGAATTCTGCGAGTGAGTGATTCAAGCTGCTACTGTTCCACTTGCCGATCTGAACGAGCTCGAACGTATCGAGGCGAGCGTCAAGTGCAGTGGCGAGCTGATCCCGAACTGCGGTAGAGAGACTGTCGACACGGATCGCAGTGAGGGCGTGCTGGGTGAGGAAGTAACTCGTTGCGAGGCTCGTCGGAGCGACGACGATGACGTGGGATCCATCGACATCGTCGAGCGCTAGTTGGGCATCTCGGTACTGGAGTACCGTCGCATCCAGTTCATCGACGGGGAAGAGACAGCCAGCAGCACCGTACTCGATACTCGCCCCTGCCGACCCAAAATGCCCTTGGAGCATAATCAATTACAAATATATGTCTTATGAGCATTAACTTTGTGGTGCATGGGTGGCTTGATTCGCCACTATCGGGCCGCGCGCTCTCCACCATTTTGACTATCTCTGCCTCCCCACCACCCCACATGCCCCGGGACCTCTACAACTGCACTGCGGCCGAACTCGCAACCCACTCTGTTGAACACCTCGATCAGGACACGCCACCAAGCGACGCCGCCGCGTGGCTTGATGAGAACGGCTACGACGCCGCTCCAGTCTACGCTGACGACGATCCAATCGGATTCCTTCACGAAGACGATGTCACGACCGACGACGGCGGCAACAACCTGGAGAATCAACTCACCCCACTGACCATCGATTACATGATCAGCGGCGACACATCGTTCACAGACGTTCTTTCCGCACTCATCGAGCAACCCGTCTACTTCCTCGGCGGCCACAACCACGTTACCGCCATCCTCACCCGCGCCGATCTCAACACCGCCCCCGCACGCATCTACCTCTTCGACCGGATCACCTACCTCGAAGAACACCTCCGCGAACTCATCCTCGACAAGAAACCGGACTGGAAAAACACACCAGTCACTGCAGACGAACTCGACGACATCGAAGACCGGTACGAAGACGCACAAGCTGCCAACGTCGCCTTAGACGAACTCCACTACGCCCAATTCTCCACGCTCGAAACTATCGCCACCAGCGTCGACGCCTGCTGGCAAACCTGTGGCTTCTCCACGAAAGGCGGTGCAGACTCTCGACTCCACGAAGTCACTGAACTGCGCAACGACGTCGCACATGCTAATCTCCTCGTAGAGAACACGGACAGTAACGAGTTCCTTAGCAGTGGCCGAACCACAGAGAATCTCCACAATACTCTCGAGACCATCCACGACGTTCTCTCGAATCTCCAGGACGCAGGGTACGATCCAGGGAACGACAAAAGCACGTAAACCAGATACTCTAACTACGATCACAGTTTTGGCTGATCTATCAACCCTCTCAGCTAGTCTCTTGTCTCGACGAGGAAAATCTTGGACTCACGAACCGTCGAGCCCGATGCGGGACATCGAGTCCTCTATTTACTGGTAGAAAGATGGAGTCCTGGTCGCCGGCGACGACTGCTGCAAGCAATTCGTGCTTGCAGAGGACTCTCCAGGGTTGATCGTGCTTGTATGGACACGAACAGACAAGGCCATCTGACCAGGGGATGAACGGATACCGTCCCCCGGTCGTATACTCTCCCACGAGCAGTGGTGCCGGGAGTTCGATTCCGAACTCGCTTGGGCGTGCTGCCGCAGAGCTCTCACTGCAGGACAGGTCTGCTTCTCGAATGACGTACTTCGCTGGGAGGTTGTGGGATCTGGCATACTTGGAAGGTGTTTGATCGTCATCTCCGAGGACAACCATCCCGACAAGTGTGTTCTGCTTCGTGAGACCCTCAGCGTTTGGCTGTGCCCCAAGGACACTCTCTAAGAGCGTCCCGTACGACGACTCTTTTAGAACTTGGTATAGATTAAGCCAGGGAATCAACTTTCTGTACCAGTTCTCACGGCGCTCACGCTCAGAGTGAATCGCTCTTTCGGGATCCGTCGCTGACTGACATTGACGCAAGCGGTGAGCGAGAAATGCAGGTGCCTCACTGAGGGCTTGATCGTCCTCGAAGAGATCGTAGTATCGTTCTTCTTCGTTGAGCGTCCGACGGCATGTCTCTTCGGCGTATTTCAGACCGACCGGTTTCGCCTTCCCTGACTGCTCCCAGGGGTCTCTGTCCTCAGGGCCGCCCTTCCAAGAGTTGTACTTTTCCAGTAATTGATCGCGGCGGATGGGACCGCCAGCCATGAAATCGAGCCGAATACGATGTTCGACTGGTTCAACTGCCGGAGGATCAATTTCAACATCGTAGTCGTGTAGAGCGTCGGTTCCACTCATTGACCCTGGTGGTAGTCGAAGGGGCGGTAGCGTCGATGACGCGGCATGGATGTTTCTTCGTTGCATTCGTCTCACGGGCTGAACTGGACGCCGCCCTGTACCCCATTCGGGTGGATAAACCTAGGTGAGCGTGGAGTTCAGAAGCCGACGAGGAGGCTGGCGAACTGATCGAGTCGGTTGTCTAGCTGGTCCCCATCGTAGATCGTCGCTTCCCGCTCGTAATATGCGGCGAGTTCTGAGGCATCAGCCGATAGCTTTCCTGTCTGAGTGTCAGTGGCGATCGTGAGAGCACAGATTGGGGCGGGGGATGCTCGGATCTGTTCGATGACGTCGTCGACGCTACTGGGCTTTCCGTCGGTCACGGCGACTATGAGCGGTTCGTCGCGGTGGTCCTCGACGAGCTGACTTGCAAGTTTGAGTGCGTCTGCCAACGGCGTGCCCCCGCCACAGTCCGTGTCCAGTAGCGTCGCCTGGATGTGTCGAGTCTCGACTGAGAACGGCTTTACGAGTCGGGCTTGGCTGTCGATGAAATCGACTATCCCGACATCGATCCCCAGCCCTTCGGCGGCGACGGCGAACCGCGCTAGTGCCTTCGTTGCGACCTCGATCTTCGGGGGGTCGCCGTTCCGCATTGAGCCAGACCGGTCGAGAACCAGCACTAGTGCGTATCGTTTCTCGCGCCCCGGCGTGTTGACCTTGCAGACCCGAGGGTCACCAATCAAAAGCCGATGTCCTGCAGTGGTATCGTAGCTGCCGGCGGTCAAGCCTCGCCGGACACCACGTTGACGGTCGAGACGGAGCTGTTTCGCGAGCGTGCCAGCAACTTGGGCAGCGCCGTCTTCGATGTCGGCCCATACGCCTGGAGGTGCCGGGTCGTCATTGACTGGGACGATCTCCAATTCGTCGAGCTGGCCTGGGCCCCCAGCAGTGCCGCCGGCTGTTTGATCGTCTGAATTATCTCGGTCGAGTCGGCGGGCGAGGCCCTCCAGTTCGCGCTCTAGGGCGTCGGTGTCGATGCCCTCTCGATCTGCTTCGTCGTGAGCCGCCGTCCGGTCTGCTTCGAGTGCCCCTTCGTAGGCGTCTTCCTCGTCAGCGGAATTCCGGTCGAGTGCCTCCGCGTGCGCTGGGACGGGGTCGGCTGTCGAGTCTATCTCCTCGTGGGGTGAGGGTCTCGTAACCGGTGGCTCTCTTCCGTTATGATCCTGTTCCAGACCTTCTCGGGAGTCGGTTGTCTCTCTCGTTTCGCGGTCGTTCTGAGAAGCGTCGGTAGCGTCGAAGTCTCCGATGGTCGACTGACGTGCAGCAATAGAATCGTCATCTCTCTTCTCCTCCGCTGGGGACTGTCCACTCTGCGGGGAATCGAGGTGTGATCCAGGTTGCTCAATGGTGCGAGCGAGTGCCCGCGCTCTCGTGTCTGTGGGTTTCGAGGTCTGCGACGGCTGGTCTTCATCGCCGTCGGTCGGGCTTGGTGTCTCGTCGGGTCCGGTAGCTGACGTATCGGTGCCATGAGAACCAGGGGCCTGAGGAGACGGTGGTGCTTGGAGCTCCTCGTCGAATGAATCCGGAGTAATCGAGGGCTGGCTGAGGACGTCCTGGAATGGATCGTCAGTTGCGCTCCTGTCGAGTTGCGGGTATTCGTCGGTTCCGGAAGATTCAGATTCTGATGAGGGATTGGAGTCTACATCAGATTCCTCAGACTCGCCCTGATCTGGGGACTGTGTTGATCCTTCGGAGCGCTCCTCTAGGAGTGGGAAAATTGCTGACTGCCACGTCTCGACGACCAATTGGGCTCGCCGTACAGATGCCGTCTTGTCGTGGCTGTGGGTGATATCGTCTGGTTCTGCACTCCGGATTGCGAGGGCATCCCGCGCTAACGCTTGGAGTGACTCCTGAACAGTGTCGAATCCCGAGGCATCCGTCTCCGACGCGAAGAGTATACGCTCATCATCTTCGTCGAGAAGAACCTCTGTGATACCCGTCGGAAAGATTGCCCACTCGTAGAGGGCGCTCGTCACTGCATCCCAGAACGAGAAGAGGACTTGCTCGTCGTCAGGGATATCATCGGGAACCTGCGAGTGGCTTCTGCGGGTGAGTTCGAGGCGTATCTCGGCGTTGTCGCTGAAGTTTGCTCCCTCGATCGCCTCATGTTCGATGGCACCGTCCTCGATGATATTGACGAGGTCGTGAACCTGCTGGCGATAGTCGGAATCAATCTCGGATTCGAGGAGTTCTGCGATGGGGCCGATGGCTGTTTTGAGAATATGGAGTAGTTCGTGAAAGGCGAGACCGAACTGGTGGGCGTGGTCGGCTGTCAGCTGATCGTTCACCGGGATTCGGTCTATCGGTGCTGGTTCCGTCGTCACTAGAATGAGGAATTCAGCGTCGACGCTTTCGAGTAACTGTGCGGCCTGCTGCCGTTCAAAATCGGTCGCATCACTTCTTGCGAGCGCATCGGGTTCTGCAGGGAGGACCGCCGCGGTCTTGACGGCTGGCGTAAGAACGACTTCTACGTCGACACCTGAAGGCAGATGCCCGCAGATGAACGCCCGGAGCCTGTCGGCCCTACTAGCCGAGGTGCGAACGCGAGAGGCGGTATCGGGTGTGAGCCTCTCTAATTGAAGTATTGTATCGGCTGAATGAGTATCGGACATACGAATGCACGAGGGTCGCTCCCCTCGATCCCTTTGGGAGGATAAACTGAGATGGAAGTGTAAATACTCGACGTGGTAAGAGAGCAAAAAATTCTACGCCAGATAGAAGTCCTTTGCCCGGACTATCAAACGGTTGACTTTGACCACGTTCACTGGATCAGTGTACTGAACGCGGTTCACGATCCGGACGTGAAGCGAATCACTCCCTTCGTCGGTGATTTCAGCGTACGCCTCGAGGAACTCTTCTTCACCAAGACTCTGGAGTGCGTGGAGATCAGCTGCCAACTCCTCAAGACGGGTAGCGACTGCCATGAGAATAATGAGCATCAGGGAAACTCCCGCCAGCATCGCTACTGGCTTCACAGGGACCCCGAACGGGATCAGAAGTGAGTACCCGAGGCTCTGTAGGAAGTAGTAGATTCCAATCGCTCCGTTCAAGACCATACCCCAGAACAAGCCTCTGAAGACAGGAAGTCGATCGAGGTGTCCCTGTTCGTGTCGGTAGACAAGTTCGGCCGCCTCGTCTGATAGTCTCTCCATTCGCTGCTGATTCAGAACAATCGTGCCGACCGGTGTGGCCTGACCAAACGCAGCAGAATCACTGTCGAACCAGTACACATCGTTCTCGTCGCTGTACCCATTGAAACTGCCTACTGACTCCACTGGTCCGTGATACAAACGGACGAAAGCCCTGGTAAACCAGTCTCGAAACTTGTCCGAAGCACGTTCAACAGTCTGCATATCAGTTGTTCGGCAGACAGTTACAAAAATGCCTTGCCGAGAACTGTCGAGGTTTAGTCTTCCGTGGCCTCTTCCTCGAGTACATCGAGAAGCATATCGACGTAGTGGAGAATCTGCATGGCACGCTGCTGATCGATTGAGTCCTCATTTCGGTGGCTGGGTGGATTGCGCAAAGCCCCGAAACCTCCTGCATACAGGTACATCCAACCTTTTTTCTCTGCCCCCACATCTGCAAAGGTCAGTGGTCCACCGTCAGTACTGAAGGCGTTCTGAGCAAGGTCCATACCCACCGTGTCCTGAGAAAACCCTCCCTCCTCCCGAATTCTTTCCTCCAGTACGCGAAACGCGGTCCGGACGGAGCTCTGATAGTGCCCGTCAACGTACTCGGGAACTGCGTCACTGCGTAGATCGGGATGTTCTAGGTGGAGAATCGGTTCATCATCTGTGTCCTGGAAGAGTTCATCGACCATGTCGAGAAACGCCATCGCGTTTCGCCGATCTTGCTGTGTGTAGTCCACGGTCTTGCTATAGTGGCGTATCTGCCCTCGCTGTCCGTTTGCGTCCACTTCAAGCCCGTAGTCGTCGACTGTGAATCTGGCATCGGAAATGTCGTCTACACGCCTCCCAAGCCTGCTATTGAACCCGGTTCCAGAATCCAGAGGAACAGTTATCGACCGTGTCTGATCATCCTGCTCACGGATGTAGCGCTTCAGCAAATCAGCTACGTCTTGAAGATCAGACCAGTCTGAGAAAACAAAGGAGCCACCAAAAGATTGGGTGGGCGTACTATCGCCTGGATGGT
Organism: Natrinema caseinilyticum; assembly: GCF_024227435.1. GTDB lineage: Archaea > Halobacteriota > Halobacteria > Halobacteriales > Natrialbaceae > Natrinema > Natrinema caseinilyticum. The sequence goes on along the minus strand of NZ_CP100447.1, from coordinate 97,565 downwards.
GTTCGTGGGTGCTGATGTCGAAGACGCCCTCGTCACTGTCCAGATCCAGTCTCGTTTCAATCCGAAAACTGGGCTGTTCGTCTTCCACCGCTTGCTCCGAAGAATACTGTTCAGAGGTAAACTCCCGTGAGATACGCATCGGTGGTCGAATGGTGACACGAGAGGGTAATAGGCGTTCCCTCAAAAATCCGGTTCGACTGCTCTTCCAGCGGCTAGAGGTCGGTCGGCGGGATGAGATCACAGAGGACTGGTGCTTGCTCCAGAAGTGCATCAAAGAGCTGTTCAGTAGGTCGATAGAGGGCATGATGCTCATCGACGGTGTAGTCACCTACCTCGTCTTCCGGCACGGATAGGAATTCGTTGTCCAGGAGTGGAGCCAGAGTAGCATCAAGCGCAGCACCGCTCCGTCCTGATTCGACTTCGAGTGTGCGTCGAGAGAACTCGGAGATGAAGTTACGTGTACAGCAGCCGATGATATGCGATCGTCGCTCAGCGAACAACTCGTTGAGAGCAGTGCGGTGGGTCCGTGTCCAGTAGTCGTCGAGCCTGACGTAAGTCTGGACAATCGGAGACAATTCGTTCAGACTGCCATCGACATGGACGACTCCGAGATCATTGAGAGCGTGTAGATCCTGGGTGTTGAGGGACTCCCCGAGGGGGTGAAGAACATTCTGGAATGCCTCGTGGTACTGCGAGGTCAGGAACTTACCGGCGACGACATGGGCGTTGCCAATGTTCCGGACAGGATGGATTGCTTCGTGATGATCTGGGTCTCGGTGGTCGACATGGGTTCGAGGGTAGCTCATGCAACACGTCACACCACGAGGTCCGCTGTATTAACGGCCTCAGCGTGCAGAAAATCAGGAAACTGGCACCTCAACAGGATGTTCTTATATTCCCCTGACGGAACAAGGTGAAAAGTAATCCTGGAGGGGAGTCACTTCAGCTTCGGCAAATCAAACGACACGGATACGTTCGTCAACGAGTCCGACACCCGGCCAGCGAGATCCACGAAGAAACTATTCCGTCGCTCCGTATCCATCTCTTTCCGACGACCGATAGCCCGATCAAAGTTCATCCTTACCTTGTCCGCCTCGTCATCGATCATACGACGAACCCTGCGGAACTGGTTCTGGGTCAACGGTTCTTTCCCTGCAATCTGCGCCATCTCTGGCGTCACCAACCGACCCGGATTGTACTCCGCCTTGAACTCGTTCACTTCTGCCTCGAACAAGTGCTTCTGCGATCTCAACTTGTTCTCTGGCAACTCCTCGAGTTTGTCAACGGCGTACGTTACCTCCCACTTCTCGAACTTCTTCTTCACCCTCTCCGGCGGAAGCTCGACCTCGCTCATTACTGCGGACTACCAAGCCCGACCAAAAAATGGTAGCGGACAAAACCATTCCACAGCGCAATTACAAATAGTCGTTTAGTGTTTCGTAGACGTCCTCGGGATACTGATTCGGCTCGGCAACCGCCCAAACTTCGTTCTTGACCGCTGCCTTCGGTGAGGCACCGTCTTCGATGTGCTCACAGAGAATCGTCAGATTTCGTGTCGAGAGCGTCGGCCAGCTCTCGTTATGCCGGGTTTGATGAGCAAACTGCACAATCTTCCTGAGCGTCCCACGGTCCACGACCTCGTGACCAGCGTTCACCTGCGCATCCAGCGTGGCGATCTCTTCCTCGACGTCTTGGATGTAGGGTTGCTCCAGCGCTCGGAACCGGCCACGAGTAGCCGAGTTCATCGGTTCCGAATCACGGTACTCCCTGGTCGGTGGGTTCATCGTAATCACAATTCGCGCAGACGGATGAGGTTCGACCAACTCACCGTGGGCCTTCACGAGGAGTTTCCCCTCATTGAGCAGGCGGTGTAGAGACATCGCGGCGCCGGCTCGCATCACTGGAAACTCATTGAGCACTAGCACCGACCCGTTCAGAAGCGCTTGCTTTGCGGGACCGTTCCGCGGTGCAATTAGCCCGTCCTCGGTGGGGGTGAGCGGTCCGAAGAGATCCTCCGTGTGGGTTGCCTCGTCACAGTCTACCGAGACGTAGCCCCGATTCGTCCGGTGACACAGGTACTTGACCAGATAGTTCTTCCCGGAGCCTCGAGGGCCAACAATCCGAACTGGAACCAGCCCACGAGCGAGTTTCTTCGCGAGCAGTTCGTCCAGCGGAAGTTGAAGCCGTGGTTCGGTCGGAACTGCTGGCGGGACGACGTCGCCCGCTTCGTCGACTGGGAGGGCGTCATCACCGGCGTCAGGATGTGTCGCTGCCTTCGGTACGTCAGGATGGTCAGGGTTATCGAGGATGTGGAGGCCTGTTGGGACAGGATCCTGTGCATTCCGCCCGATATCGGACACGTACTGTACGTCGACGGCATCAGGCGACAAGCCATCCGTGCGGTAGCGTGGTTCCCCTACGGGTTCGTTGGCAGTCGTAATGTCGCGGACTCGAGCGACACCGTGCCTCCCAGTTTCATCAAGGCATTGGGAGTACCGGGCGTCGGCAGCTCGCGAAAGCCACACACCGACCGGAACGTGCCGAGGAGCGGCCTGAATAATCGCTTCTGCTCGGCTCTCTGTTAGCGTGCCAGTCAGATTCGCAAGCTCAGCGACTTCCGCGTCGACTAGCTCGGTGAACGTCGTGTAGCCTGCTTCTCTGAGTGCAGTCGCAATGCTTTCGGTGACGACATCGAGAATTTCGAAATCGTCACCCGCAGACGCGCCAGCGGGACCACCGAACGCTTCCGTAATCACGGGCGGTTCTGGACCCTGTGGAGAGACGCCGACGATTGTCGTGCTCCCACCAGACCCCCGGTTGAGCGTGAACGTCCCATCCGCTGCTCCAGCATCGAGGAGATCGGCGGCCTCTTGCTCACCGATATCGACGTAATCACAGACTCGAAGCGTAACGCGTTCGACCGGGACCGTCCCGCCCTCGCGCTTGAGGAGGCGATGCACCAGGTGCGAAAGGACGACGAGCGGTTCTGGCGAGTCGATCGTCGAGTCGGGTTCTGATGAAGACATAGTGCGTATGCGAGACTCTGTTAGGAGCCCCGTCGCCCGCTTTCGGGCTGATAAATACCAGCCTCAAGACGAGCCTTCGATGTCGTCGAGGCGGTGCTGAACCCGGTCGTGTAGTCGCTGAGCGGCTCCGTCAGTGAGATTCGCTTCTGTATCCACCTCGATGCCAGGAATATCGACAACGTCTTCGAGTGCGTCGCTGAGCGTCTGCTGGTTGGCTGGCAGGACACGTTCATCGGGTTCGTCGGCTTGCCGGTCGTGTTCTTTCATCGCCAGTTGAATCATCATCGCTGGTTTTCGAAGCAGTTCGCCAGCGACCTCGAGGTACTCTTGATGAGTATTCGACGCCCAGGAACCTTCGTACTCGTCGAGGAGTGCGATCAACAGGGAGAGCTGGAGATTGTACACGGTTGGTCGCGACGATGGAGACGCCAGCGTCGTGGCTCGGTCCGCAGCGGCCTCGGCGTACCTGTTGGCGACGCCCCAGTAGCGGTAGCAGGTAGCCGCATCGAACGGAAGGTCGTCGAAGTCGTAGGCGATGGCCCGCGTTCTTCGGATCGCCAAATCGACTCTCACCAGGCGGTCGGCGATGTCGTCATAGATCGCCTTCCACCACTCGTTGATCGGAACTCTGTTGTTCGCCCGTTCGTGGTCGGCGTCGGTGGCCCGACCGTAGTGACGGCGAGTGTACCGCTTGCCCGTGTCAGGGACGATAGTCCCGGTCTCGGGGAAGTAGAGGATCGGTTTCGCCCACAGCGTCTGTGTCCCCCGGAAATCGTAGCCGGTCTCGAATCCCCCATAGACGACGAGCTCTGGCTCGGTTGTCCCAGAGACGCTGGTGACGCCGTCGATATCCTCCTCTATCTCAGGTTCTTCACTTGCTGTGATGGTGTGTTCGAGACTGGGACAGACGACGAACATCTTGAGGAGTCCACCCCAGTCGCGGTAGCTTGCCCAGCCGAATGCCTCAGTCTCACCGCGCTGCTGGAGTGCTCCCACGATTGGAAGGTACGCCTCTTGCGGATTGATGATAGAGTATCGGTCCGAGGCGATCTGCCAGCGGAACTTGACATCGAAGCCCAGCGCACACAGCGCCTTGCGACGTTCGTCGACGATATCCTTGTGATCTCGGACACGAACCAACGGGTCGGACGACGAGTCTGTGGCAATCTCCAAGAGCGACTGACCGGTCGCCGTCTCCAGCGTATCGATCTCCAGACCCTCGACGTTGCGGAGAGCTTCGACATCGAGGGTCCCGTCGACACCCACGAACTCGTTTGTGGCCCAGAGTTCACCTGAACTCGCTTGAGGGAGGACGCTAAGAACGTCTTTCAGGGAGCTGGGATTCGGATCGAGGCACCCCGTTTCTGGTGAAACACCGTCTGGATAATCCGCGTCGTTTGCCGCCGTCAACCCTGCAAACGCGTGCGTTGCTTCCTGATCCAGGAGGTCGAGGACCGACAGGGATGCAGCAACTGATTGATGGTTATCCTCGCCTGAACGGGAGTTCGACGTGGAGTTCTCTCGCTCGCGGCTCGCTTCTGACTGTGTATGTGTCGACATGGCGAATCAGATGGGAAACAGTCGAGGCCAGTTGTAGTGGACACCCGACGAGTCTTCCCCTCACCCGATTGAGGATGGTAAAATGGGGCGGCGCTGTCTCATCCGGCACTACCCCGAAGCGGATGCCGATGGATCTCCTGTCGTACCTGTTTGCTCTTCATCTTCGCCAGTATCCTCACTCAGGAGCGTTTCTTGATCGTCGTCGTAGCGTGGGATGTACTCTTCACCACCGAACCAGCGAATGAGCGTTGGCCGAAGACGTCGGATGCTCTCCTCGGTTGATTCGCCGACGTGGTCGACAGTCCTGAGCGTCGTGGCGTAGCAGGCCCAGGCTGCGAACTCGCCCATCGTCTCGAACTCCTCAGCGATGGTCCGCTTGGCGGCAGCGGAAGTCAGCCGACCATGTGTCGAGAGCCACTGCTTCGACAGCGATTCAGCAGCAGGGTCACGATTCTCCAATCGGATCTCCTGGAGTCGATGCAAGTTCCCCCTGGTGTCTCCCTTCTTCCAGAGTACCTCGTCGTATCGTCGGACCAGGGCAAGTTCGTCAGCGTAAGTGATCGAGTCCAGATCGACTGTTTCGATGTCGACGTCGTCCGGTTGTGGAGCGGTGTTGTCCGGATAGTCCCTGTGAAGGTACTGTTCACGAAAGCTCGACTCGCGGAGGTCCTGCAGACGAATCGACCATTCATCACCGCTCAGCTCGCGTCTGACGAAGTCCTCTGCGAACAGGTGATAGTCATCGATTGCGACTTCGACCCCGAGAGCGGACGCGAGCAGGGCGATAGCGAGTTGGCAAGCGCGTTCTGGAGCTGCATCTGGACCCCAATCGAACCCACCCGGTGACACCGAATGCACCATCAAGTGTTTGTCGAGGAGATCGTCGCCGGCGTAGACGAGACATCCCCCAAGTGTGCGTTCTCCGCGATACCGCCGCGCTCGGTACTTCGACTGTGAGTAGCTAGTTTTCATAGCACGTGGAAAGCCCTCTGGGAGCGGTTACGTCTCGATACGGGGGGCCAGCATCCGGGTCATCGACCCTGCATCATCGTCAAGCTCGTACGAGAGCATGATGGGGAACTCACTCCCGAAATCGACTGTGACGCTAGCCCCCTTCGGAATGGTTCGGACAATCTTTTTCATGTAGTCGAGGCTGAACAGCGACGAGGCTTCGACGAACGTGGCCTGGTCGAGTTCCTCCTCATCGAGTTGGAAGTCGACAGCGTCGGTATCGCCTTCTGCCTCGATTCTGAGGACCTCATCGGCAGCGTCCATCCGGAATCCGACGTGGTCGGCCACGAGGTCTGCGGCTTTGATCCCTTGCTGGAGGACGTCGCGGTCGAGCGTAGCGCTCGCTGGCAGTTCCAGCTCAGGAAGCGTCGGCTCTGCTCTGATGGTCGCTGGATCGAGGCAAGCCATTCGGAACTCGATGCCGTCGACGAAGACGACCAGCTTGCGTGTCTCTCTATCGAGACTGAACTGGACCAGATCGTCTTTCTTTGCGAGGTTCACTGGATCGGCGAAGCGGTCCAGGTCGAGACCGAGGACACCCGGAGTAGCATCGTACGACTCGAATGCTGAGGCATTCAGAGTGAGATCGTCCATCGCGACGTTGGCGGGATCGACTGCACGAACACGGATCCCAGATTCGTCTATCCTGAATCGGGCTTCGTCGACGTTCGCACGAAGTGCTTTGAGGATAGCCTGTAGGGGACTCGCCTGAATCGTAGCCCGAAACGAGGACGGTGGGCCAGACTGAACGGGTTCCTCTCCCGGCTCGTTCTGAACGGAATCAGAGTCAGTAGTGTCAGTATTGGACGTGACTGGACCGGATTGATCGTTTTCTTCCTCTACGTCTTCGAGAGGGTCGATATCGGGATCCTCTATGGATGAATCTGTGCTCATGGGTTTCGTTGTAGAGTCTTCGAGAGGAGGCGATTCTGAACAGAGACGCTCACGTCTCTCTCGTCTCCCTCACTCTCTTCAGAGTTCGATAAAAATCGAAACGAGAGTCGGCTAGAGCTGGTTTGCGCTAAAAACAGTCAAACCCATAGGTCAAAGTAGCGGAAACCGTATTCTCGGGCAAGTAAGCGGCCAAATAGACTAGAATGCCTCGTTGAGGGTGCTGGGCAAAACTGATTTAGCACCCCTTCTAATATTATTATCGAATGAGTCTCTGGAGGTCCAAACGGCGCTACGAGACAGGGCGCCACATCAGTGATCAAGCTGATGATGCCCTGTATGCGCTCGCCCTTCTCCAGAGCGACGGGTCTGTCACAAGGACACGTGCGGATGAACTCCGTGATAATCTCGAAGCGGGGAAAGCTGTCCTCAGGACGCTTCGTGACGCGTTAGAGCATCCCGAGAAATCTGATAACTTCGCCTACACATTGGCTCGCCAATTGAGAGAGCATTACGGCGACATCAACAAGTACGCGATTGAACGTCTAAACCGGCACTTGGACCTTCTGGGGAGAACAAAGGAAGATTTGGAATATCGGGAAGGCCTTACCGAAGTCATAGAGACATTGGAACTGGTTGAAGAGTTGGCGACGCGAACAACTGACCAAGACGCAGAACAACTGCGAGATTACGTTGCCCACTCGGATCATTGATCATCGCGAGAGTGATTTAGAGGCCCGATTCGAGCATCTCCAGGAGGAGGCAGAGCGGTTTTCAGAGCTCCCGATAAGCAATGCGTTTGACGAGTACTTTTCTAATATCCGAGGCGCTTTCGAGAAGATCGATAGCCGTCGATCAGACGTAGAAGCAAATCCGGATAACGACGCGCTGTATCAACGGTACCTCTCAAAGGTCATTTCGGCAGAGGCAGACATCTCTGACCTCGAACTTGTACTAACACATCTCGACCTATACACCCATCATCGAGATCGCTGGCCAGATAGGATTCAACACGTCGAAGAGATTTGCGAGGAACTCACCGATGCGTTCGGTCTATCTGTGACCTGCTTCCCTGTAATCCGCGAGAATTACGCGCTCTTACCACTGCTCGACGACGATTTCTACGTGATATACGTCCCTCGCGGGCGAAGTATCGTCCCTACGACCCCAATCCTGGCACACGAAGTTGCTCACGCACTCTTGGATCAGCGGTCATCTCGATCTCACGAGTTCAATCAACGGTTTAGCGAACTTCGACGGCAAATGGATCATGAGAGAACTGAACGGGATTTTCACGGGAACTGGTCACACTGGTACAGTGAACTCTTCTGCGACGTTGCTGGCTTCTTTGCATTTGGTCCGAGCTATGTATGTGCCCAACTCCACCATCTCCTCTCCCGGAGCCCCTACTTTATCCAGCGTGACGTTGGGGTAGAGGACGATACTCTTCATCCCCCCGACGCACTCAGAGTAACCGTCATTACTGATCTCGCGGACGAATATCTCCCAAAACAGCTCCGGGAACCATTAGAAGATATCCGAGAGGAGTATACTCAACATCTGCAGTGCTATGAGGAATCAAAGCGACCATTTTACGATGAATGGGCTGACGACGAATTGGTCGATGCTGTTATCTCGGATGCAGCAGGTGTGAACACCCAGTTCGAACAACTCTGCAGTCACATTCAGAATGGGTCTGACCCTTCCAATGTACCTGAATTCGAATTTCGACTAAAGGCGAACAGGTACTGGCTAGATGGCCTTGTTGAAATCCTCAAACGATGATAGGTTTCAGCACCTGCGCTGAATAGAGGAGGAAGCGTCGATCACGTGACTTTCCGGCACTCGGTGTTACGTACAGAGGTGTACTCAGCAGGACTCAGTGATCGAAGTTCAACTTCACCGTTGGCCAACTGTTAGAATGGGCTTGTGACCCTCCCAGTTGTTTCAGACGACGGCGACGAATAAGGGGATATAGACGAACAGGACAAGAACCCCGGGATATGCCTACTTGCCAACCAGGATGAGATACTGAGATTGCCAGTGCGAAGACGTGGCTGCGTGACGAAGGCGAGACGGACGACGGCATCGAGGGCGTGTGTGGCGTATGGGGCGGGTGTCCGTCTCGGGGGAGTGTCGTAGCGCCGGATGACCCGCTATTATTCGAGACTCACGTCGCCGTTTGCGGTGACAGTGACTGTGTAGTCGCAGTACGTGAACGTCACAGTGCCGTCTGTCGGGGTTTTGTTTGCGAACAACGAATCTAATGAGCCGGGGTCGACCACGTCGTATAGTTTCTCGGGCAATTCAGTGGGGTGAACATCCATCTTCGTGGCGACAGTCTCGATTACGGCGTGACTCCACGCATTGGCTGATGAAGTGGGTGATGACGGACTCATGTATAGTATGGGTATGCGACTACGCGTACGAAAGCAATCACCTCTTCGTCGTCACTCCGCGTCGTCGGAGGCGATACATTCGAGCAATGGCCGGATCTCGTCGAACTGCGGCCCTTTGACGATTTGACCTGTCTCTTCGTTCCACTCGATGTAGCCGTGGTCTTCGAGTTTTGGCAAGTGGATGTGAAACATTTCGATCTGCTCTCGTTGCTCGGCGTCGGTCAGCACTGAGTGTCCTGTAGGGGATTCAAACCCTGCGTCCTGCGGGTTCGATTCGAGGAGGGCGAGCAAGAGCGTACGGCGCTGTTCGTGCGCGAGTGCCTCGAAGTCGAGATCTGCATTCATTATAATCACACAAGGTACCAGGGGCAATCAGGCTGCCTTTTTCGTACACAAACCGTACTTACTCCCTTTTTCGTACACAAACCGTACTTACTCCCTTTTTCGTACACAAACCGTACTTACTCCCTTTTTCGTACACAAACCGTTTTTACCTACTCACTCGGGGTTGACTGTAAGGCCCGAGAGCGCGTCCCCGAGGACTGCCTTGATCCCTCCACGGAGGCGGGAGCCGACGGCCTGCTGTGAGATGCCGAGTTCCTCGCCGAGGGCTTCCAACGTGACCTCGCGGGGAGACTCGAAGTACCCCCGGTCGTAGGCAAGCACCAGCGCCTCTAGCTGGGTGTCAGTGAGGATGACTTCGATCGCCGTCTCAACCGGGGTGAGTGCGGTTAGTGACGTCAGCGTGATCGGGATATCCAGCTCTCGACAGCGCCGTTGAAATTCTACGATGTCACGTCGCTCATCACCGCGGACATCGAACGTCCACTGTTTGTTTGTACCGATAGCCTCGATCAGTGGAATCGATGTCTCTGCCAGTACGGTTAGCACGTCATCGTACTCCAGCGTCCATTCGACGCGTAACAGGTACTCGTCCTCGACAGAGTCGACGAGCCGGATCCCCTGCACGCCGGGGTGTTCAGTGAACGCGCTCTCGATGTCAGCGACTTCGGTTCCCCGCACCCAGAAGTAGGGAATCACCACGTTCTGTGCGGGGACGAGTCGTTCCAGCGTGACAGTCACGTCCGGCAGTTGCTTGAACACTGTCCCCAGCGGGAACTGGTCTGACGGAACCGTGAACGTCGCTTCAGTAACCATTGTCTGTCCCATGGGCTTCCAGCTGTAAAGGCCTGCTACTGATTGGCACGCGTTCTCGTCCACCGTTCGCGGACGCATCATCTCTCGGCCCCGTATTCGGTACATGGTCCACCCCGGCCCAACCAGTGGGTTCACCGATACGGGATCCGACGTCGGTACCAGCACCCGTTCTATTCAGCAGTCCGCTCCTCGCAGAATCACAGACGCTCGTACTCATCGCGTGAAATTGCGAGGGCGCGTTCCACGTTGTGAACAACGCATTTGATGACGAGCTCACGGAACTGCTTCCACCAGCGTCGTGACCGGACGAAGGCACCGTACTTGCGTTTGAGCCGAGAGTTTACCGCCTCATTCTGACTACGCTGCCCGTAGAGATTGGCGTCGAGCCGAGCGTTCCACGCCTTGTGGAGCGACGAAAACGTGCGGTGTGTAATGAGCGGACGAACATCCTGCTCGTGGGCAAGCGTTCGAATCTTCTGGTCGTCGTACCCTTTATCTCCGAGGAGAACAACTACTTCGTCGGTATTTCGCTTGATGAGCGACGGTGCGATTTGCGAGTCGTGTTTCCGTGTCGTCGTCACGTGTACGTCGATAATCGCGTTCGCTCTCGTGTCTACGAGAAGCGTGACTTTCAACTGCTGAATCGTCAATTTCGTTCGCTTCGTGTAGTGTGTTGAGGCATGACTGCGGTCGAACCCGGAGGCGTCGATCCCGACGATACCGTTGGTCGGGAGAAGCGTAACGGAGAGGTTGAGGAGAACCCGCCAGACAGCCATATTGAGCCGGTTGAACGCGTTACACAACGTCGAAGGAGAGGGGAGTTCTTCAAGATCGATGGCACGTCGAATCCGAGGCATCTCGATGAGTTCGTCGAGAAGCATCCGATACGTCGTGTTCTTCCGGACTTTGAGGCAGAGCAAAACGATGTGTTGGTGGAGTGTGTACCGTCGTTTCGAGAACTTCGAAGAGTATCGAGCGGTTGCTCGACGAGCAAAGTGATACGCCTGCTCAACGAACCGGAGCAACCGAGACTTCGGGAGGGCCTGCATTCGGTCAAACTACTGCTCGGTCCTGTAACTCTCTGAGGATTTCAACAGAGCCGGCTAGATGAAAATTAGCTCGGCAGGAATCTGAGCTGGGGACAGCTCTCGAACAAGCTGTGCATCTCCGCGGGATATCTGGTCGTGATTGGATCGCTGATCTTGGAACCAGGCGACCACCAGACCAAAAACGAGAGGTCGAATACGTCCTGCCCGATCTCCGTAATATCGATATCTTCAGTTCCTGCTCGTTCCTGAATCCGGAAGGTACGAGGTGTTCCCTGATACGTGTATTCTCCTCCAGACGGGGCTAAGACCATCGTAGATTCATCTACTTCCGCATATGCCCCGGTTCGGCACGCACAGTCGGTATCATCTGAATAGATTCGGTATGACGTACTATCTCGTAGCTCAACCGCACTCCAACTGAAGTCGTCGTCAATGTATCCTTCCTCTTTCAGGCTGTCGACGGCAGATTGGATACCTGCGATTTCCTCATTGCCGTAGGTCCCATTCCGATGAACAACCAATGAGTCGACGGTTCCCTCGTTTTGATTAATTGCCTCGACGATTCCGTCGCCAATGAGCTTCTCGGCGTGATCGAAATCGTCTACCGTACTGTCTCCTCGGCCGTGTGGTTGTTTCGTCCAGTCGATGACATCCCCTGACTCCCCGGAGACGGTGACAGAGCAAGCAGTTGTACTCTGATCCCCAGTTACACTCAATCCGATGATGACATCTGCGTGTAATCCCTCCTCCAACAGGAATGGGCGTACGCCGAGTTTCGATGCTAGATCGGTTGCCGTATTCCTGAGTGAATAACTCTCATCTCGATTGCGCTCCTGCTGGTAGTTCTCGTGACGAATATGCTGGACCGGCTTTCCATTCACCGCGTTGATCACATCATAATATTCTGTCTGGCTATCGCCGGTCAAGTACGCGAACGCACCAGTGACCTTCGGAGCAAACTCCTCTTTCCATTGGTCGTACTCAGAACGACTCTCGAAACTCACACCGCCAGGCCGCTCTTTCAGATCAAGATCGGCGTACCGTTTCACATAGGATCGAATATCGTCAAATGCATCGAACGCTGTTTGACGAGTAGAGTCCGTATGGAGCACCGCAACCCAGGGTTCGTCCATCGGCTTCCGTTTCGGGCCGAACTCTTCGAGATAGTCAAGAGTTCGATACTCCCAGACATCCCTGGTTATGTCTCCTGAGCTAGTCAGATCAGACGCACCTACTTCTAATACCGTATCGTCTCCGAAGCTAAGCGCCGGAAAACCGAACGTGTCGACGCCGTCTCGAATTGGGGTGTCAGCGACATCAGCTTCGTGATCTCCGAGACGGATATAGTGAACTGGACGAATCCACTCCTGGACTTCTTCCCAGCGTTCGTCTGCCTCAAGCGTCGACGCCTGTGTCGTCACCTCTTCCTGATTGGGAATCAGTCGCAGGAGTGATGGTGCGGCATCGTATGTTCGATTTCCTCGAGAATACTTGTACTTGACAACGGGTTCATTTGGATCGATTTTCCCAGCCCATTCACTCCCGTAGTTGCTTTCGACGAAAGAGAGAACCGAAGTCGGCTCTCCATCAATATTCATCGTTTCGTCAGTGACGACGGCGTCGGAAACCGAGTGTAATCGTACCGGTTGTGGTTCAGGACGGTCGAAGAAGAAATAGCGGTGGCCGTCCCCAAACTGGTTGATGACCTCTGATTCTCCTTGGACATCGAGGCGATCCGCCAACGTCCGTTCGTCGACAAATTTTCGGGTAGGGTCGAGGCTGAGCATGAAGCCGAATCCAGATCGATAATCAATGCTAGTCCGGATCCCGCGGTACATCTCGTAGACTGCATCTTCGCCTCGAACAGTTCGAATGGGATCGGCTTCGTAGAAGTTCCCCCGCTCGTTGTACTCCCAACAGTCGAGGACCGACGTGAGATATGATCCAAATCCATCCCGAAGAGCCTGGCCTATAGCACCTCGGTGACGAGGGTTTTCCGGGTCGAGAGTGGTGTTATATTCCAGACTTAGAGTTATCCCGTCAGCGTCAACCTCCGGGGGCTCATGCTCGTGTCCGAAGACTGCGATGTACCAGTTGCCATCACCCCCTCGGATACGGTGAGCTTCTCCCCACGTTCGATTCGAGAGGATGTTCTCAAAGTGAGCTAGCTCCGAGTATGGATTATCTGGGAGTTCGGCGGATATCTCGTAGATTTTCGCGGGAATATCAGGGACCGATATCTGGAACGAACTGAGGAACTGTCCCATTTTCATTGATAATTTATTGGACCCCAGTTAGGCGTTTCGGGGTCTGCTAGTCTCTTCCTTTTCGATCCGTTTGAATGGCAATCTGGATTACTGGATCTGTACAGCATCTCCGTGCCGCTCTAGAATCTGTTTTTCGACTAACCGAGCAATTGCATCGTCAACAGCGTCCGTTTGGTCGTCAGAAAGCGCTCTCACGTTCGAGAGGACGCGGTCTCGAATGTTCTCCACATCGGTCACTCCATCATCGACCGCACCCAAGACCGTGTACTCAACCTCGAACTCTGTCGCGAACGCTGCGATACGAGAAGTGAACGTATTCGGAAGGCCAGACAGCGAATTGACCGCCATTTCGATGGTGAACAGCGGATGAGATCGGTCGCGGATGTGTCGTGCTTCAGTCGAACCTGTGTTGAACGGCCGCTGTTCGTCGATTTCGGTCAGAATGGATTCGTAGTCGAGGCCACGCTGGGCGTACTTTCGCATATCCTCGATGTCGCGCCGGCGGCCACTCGCCAGATCACCACCCGAGACCGCTTTCAACAGGAACATATCCTCATCCGAGAGGATGAATGCGGTCGCGTAATCGCCGGTCCAGAATTCCTCGGCCCGGTCATGCATTCGCTCGGTGATCCACACCTTTCCGACGACCTGCCGCTCGAAGAGATCGATCTGAAACCCGCGGTCTTCGTGATGGAGTTCGACAGTTTTTCCGACCCCTTCGAATGACTCTGTCGGTTCGTCAACCACCGTGAACCCTTGTGCCTGAAGTGCCTGGTAGACGTGCTCGAACTCGGAAACGACGCCCAGCGCAAGGTCGATGTCCTCGGTTTGATCTTTCAGCCCTCGAACCGTCATCGCCGAGCCGCCGAGGAGATACACGTCTACGGGTTCCGAGAGCCAGCTGTCGAACTCTTCGAGGAACGCTCTGATCGCATCTCCACCTTTGAACACAGTCATGAGACACCGTATTGCTCTTTGAGAGCGATAAATTCTGATTCACTCGGGAGGAAGACCGGGAGGTCCTCGGATATCTCGAACTCTCCGTGAAGGGGTCGGTACATCGCGGCCACTGTTGTCTCCAAGTCGTACCACCTTGCCGTGTCTGTGAGGGTATCTTGGTCGATGTCCAGCTTCTCGATCAACAGCATCGAATAACTGACGCGGCGAGAGCCACTATCGAGGACGAGGGTATGGCACACGACCTCCGAGGGCGTGAGTTCTTCATCCGGAGCGTACCAGAATGCGGGTTCGCCAGCGAGGAAGAACTGCAGGTCATACTCCTGGAATCGTGCGAGTCCAGTCACCCGCCAGTCAGCAGCCGACTCTAGTGCGGACGTATCCTCCGACGTTTGGACGCGAACAAGCGCCCGCTTCGGGTCGCACCACTCGACAGTCGCACTCGGAGCAAGTTCTCGAGCTCGCGAGCGGTGTTCGTGGGTCACGACTTCTCGTGCGAACGTCAGCAGTGGCGAGAGGTCATCAGTCAAGGCGTATTCCGGCCCAGACGGCGACAGCATCGCACGGTGCTTGAGCGGCGACAACGCATTGTGGACGCCCTGTCGGGTGATGTCGAGTCGCTCTGCGATCTCGGTCGCTCGACGTGGTTCGTCGAGGTACCAGCACACCCGCAGTGTTGCTGGCGAAAGGATCTCGGTCCAGTCGACGTGACCCAGCTTCGAACGAAGGTCTCGGTACGACTCGACGATTGGATGGTCCGTTACCCGGACGCGGCGCCGGTTCTTCGACCCGCGAGATTCAGTGAGCAACCCGTCTTCGAGCAACTCATCGAGGACGTCGTAGATGTGGTCCTGCGAATACTCGGTTTCGGTCGCGAGTTCGTGTGGAGTCGCCTCACGGCCAGCGCTAAGCGCGTCTAGCAGTGCGAGGCTGGCCTTGGTCAGCATCTCTGTAAATAATAGAGCCGATTCGTATAAATACGTTTCTGGATTCTTGTTTACAGACTGCCTGTGTATCGTATACCCAACCGCGGACGAGATCGTGCTACATCGAAACCGGTGGAAGCCAGTCACAGGACGGACAGAACGCTTCGTATACAGCCAGTGTTTCGTCGAACTCCCAACTCCCATCGTCACGGAAGAGTACGCCTGCTCGAACGATAGCGTGAACCGCCCCGTGACCACAGTTGGGGCATTCGTCACCAGGAGCCCATCCCGCCCGCTCGAAATCGATCGTCCACTCTGCGTCAGTGACGACGGCCGACGACCGTTCACCGCAAGAAGTCATCCGTGTACCTCCAATCCAGACTCCCCTTCGTGTTCGAGCATCGATTGGAGTTTCTTCCATTGCTCACGGAGCGTCATAGCGGAGACACTCGCGAGCTCGGCGAGACTCGTTTGGGTAATGTTCTCGTCAGCCTCACGAGCAGCCTCGTAGATGCAGGCAGCGGCAACGCCGGTTGGTCGACAGCCGTTCCCGAGACCGACTTCGGACGCTTCGCGGGCCAACTCCAGGGCGCGTTGGCGCACTTCTCGTGAGAGATCGAGGTCTGATGCGAATCGTGGGACATACTGAACGGGGGCCATCGGAACGGCCGGGAGATTCAGTTCGTGATTCAACACGCTGTACGCGTTGCTGACCCGCTCTCTGGAGACAGTCGACACTTCTCCGACCTCGTCGGTTGTCCGAGGGAGTCCCGAACATCGACAGGCTGCATACACGCTGGCAGCCGCCATTGCTTCGATCGAGCGACCACGGATGAGGTCCTCGTTCGCAGCAGTCCGATAGAGGGCGCACGCCTGCGTACAGATGCTCTCGGGAAGGTCGAGCGCACCGACGATCCGCCGGACTTCCGAGAGCCCATGTGCAAGGTTCTGCTCAGCTTTCCCTTCGAACCGAGCTTGGCGGTCCCATCGCCGAAGCCGGTGCAGTTTCCGACGTTTCGCGGCCGGAAGCTGTTGCCCTCGTGCATCGCGATACCGACCGATCTCTGCAGAGATGCCCCAGTCGTGCCGGGCATTCGTCACTGGCCCACCAACACGACGTCGCTCTTCGGCGTCGTATGGTGTCCATTCAGGCCCGTAGTCGATACAATCCTCGTCGACGACGAGCCCACACTCAGGACAGTACCTCTCAGTTCCGTCTCGTCTGAGCTTGACCTCAGAACACTCGGGGCACTGGTCGATCGTAGAAGGGAGGCGTTCGAGAGTCTCAACACCGGTCCTTTCAGGCTGTTTAGTGTGCTTCGTCGCGACGCTGGATGAATCTGTAGACATGGTTGATCGATTGGAGCTCTGGAAGCGGATTACTCGAAGTCGGGGCCAGTCAGGTTGGGCGGAAGTTCCGGATTGAATTCGCGGTGGAATGCACGGAGAACCTGATTCTGCCAAGCTGCGTATTCGCCAGGAGTTGAGGCTTCGAACCGTTTCACACCGAGAGCGTATTTTCGCGCAAACGCTTCGAGATCGACTGCTTCGATACTCGTGATCGCGTCTGTCGTGGGGTCTGGAGCAGCGGCTGCAGGAAGTGGTCGTTCCACCCACGCATCGAAGCACCCGTCCACGGAGCTGATCACGAGGACGCCGTCGGTTGCTCCGACGAACAGGCTGGTCGAAATCCGAGCGAGATTTCGGTACAGATCTGACGGAACAACCAGGAGTAGGTTCTCGGCATCCACTGAGGATAGGTGGCTGTGTCCTCCAGACCGACCGTCGGTTCTCCACCGGTTCTCCGTGTCGAGCCAGCCTCCATGCCGTAACTTGTCGAGTGCGGCATCGAGGAACGTCTGGCTCCGGTACTGAATGTACCCGACTACGGTCGCATAGAAGCTCATCGAGCCTCCGCGGAGAACTCCGGAGTCAGTGAGTCCAAAGTACACGACCCACACCGATTCGTCGAAGATAAAATCCGGAGAGAAGGCTCAGTAGTGGACATCAGCAGGAACCACCCAGAACTCGTCATCACTGTTGTGTTCGAGATGCTGTTCGACCGCTGACCGAGAGCGAAGGCCGGCGCCGTGTTGGTCGTAGATCCAGACAGATGGCCCGGCGAACTGGCCGAGTCGATAACAATCGAACCGAGTAAGGTCGACGTCGTCCATCACGGACTCACAATCGAGAGACTCGAGTTTCATTCGCAGCTTGTCGAGTGTCTCACGGAACCACGCTTCTTGTGCCTCGACGGCGTCCTCCAGGAGTTGTCTCCCCGTCTCCGACTTCAGGGACAGGGCTGGGTCGAGGCCGCCGTAGCGGGGATGATCTCGATACCGAGCCGTCGATTCATCTAGCGTTTTGTAGTAGTCGAACGCCGTCGACGCTCCGTCACCGATTCCAATCAATCGGTCGAGTGCGTACCGAGCTGTACTGACCGCCTCCGAGCTATCGACCGCTGGAACGAGGATTCTGATGAGCATATGCATTTTCTATTCCTCACCCAATTTGGGTTCGATAAAATCTGGCGGGTGCGATGTTCTCGGGATGATATTCTGAAGAGTAAATCAGTCCGACCAGTACACCTCTACCTCGCTCAATTCCAGAACGTCGATACTGATATCCTCAAAGGCAGGATCGGGGTCGTTTGAACGGGATTGCCACTCTCTCGACTCCATGCTACCGATTCCTTGTGACGTGCGATTGTTTTTCCAACAAATCACGAGGTCACACTCTTTGTGACTATGTCCATGCTGGAAGAAGTCACTCCCTTCTTGCTCCACTTCAATCATAACTTCCCTGCCGTCGAAAATTCCAGTGGCATCGAAGTGACCATCGTGAAATTCAATCTCCTCCAAGGGTGTCTCAGACGTGATTTCATCCCAGTGCCGACCGATTAGAAATACGATGTCTAACTCGCTGTGAGGTCGTCCCATGTGATGTAGATAACCCCATCGGAACTTGTAATCAAACGTGGGGCACGTATGCGTCCACTCATTTGGCGAGCACTTCTCCCACTGCCTCAGCGACCGTCATTCGTACTCCTAGGGTGCTGCAGCTGCCGTGTCTCCAGCTTCGGGATCGAACGGGAGGTTGATGACGAGTTCGTCGAACCAGACGACCGGGCGCTTGCTCTGTCCTTCTTTCTCGAAGAAGATGATTCCTAGCTGAGCAAGTCGACTAAGTTCCTCGTGGACGTTTTTCACGTCTCGATCCACAACCCTGGCAGTCTCGTTGATGCTAGATGGTTCTTCCCGGCGAATAGCCTCAATGAGCTCGAGGACACGCGGTGTCAGCGTCTCCATGAGGTCGTCGTAGCTGGTGAACGACAGCGTCGGCGTTGCGTCCACTGAATCACCGTGTTCCAGCGACTCGACGTCCTCGGTAACGTCGTCGTGGAACTCGTCGGACGATTTGACTGTCACGACGAGCGTCGACGCAGCCCGAAGCTGTTCGCGTTCCATCGGATGCAGCGGTGGCGTTGATTCGTTCATGGGTATCACCGTGGTAATGGCCTCACTTGACCTCGATTTCGGATTTCGGAATTTCGCTCCAGAATCGTTCCCAGAGTTCGACCATCCCTGGGAACTCGATTATCTCTGGTTCTGTCTCGGGTGCGACGTGGAGTTCGTGGCCTTTTGTGTCCTCGTGCGAGTTGTCGTACCGACGAATCGTACCGTCCTCAAGCGTACGGGGCGGATCTGGCTCTGTTGCACCGTAATGGAGCTTGTAGGCCCACCCAGACGGGTACGCATCACGGTCAGTCCGCATGCAGAACACCCGGACAACAGTCCCGTCAGGGTACTTCTGCCCCTTGCTTACGCCATCGAGGTCATCGTCGGTCAGCGAGCCCATCCTCAACCATTGGTTTGTAGGCCAATGGAATAACTCTATTGGTCGCCACACCAATAGTGTCCACCAGACGGAGGTAAATCAGGCGATGCAAGTTTTGTCTTGAAGAGTGAGAGTTTCCGCCTGCTAAGATCACAGTTGGACACTCTCTGATCCCCGAGAAGATTGTGGGGAAACTGTGGGGATTCTTACTGAGAACTAGCGTTCTGTGGCCTCTGCTGTCGATATACCTATGCTCCGCTAAACAGTGTAAGTAGTGAGGCTGACTAGAGCCTCACAGTGCATTAGGTGAAATGCAATGAACAGTAGCAACACTGAGAATAAGAACCTATCGGCGACGATAGCGGCGACGAAGCAGACGAACGAACGACATGGGACCGCAACGACGCGGACTGAAGACGGTCGCTCGCCCTACTTCCGGACCTACCGGGAGGACCAGGAGCAGCGCCGCTCCACCACTGAGCCCACGACGAGAACTCGCCTGGTCGCACGACTGGCAGGACTCCTCTGGGCGCTCATGGACGCCCCATCCGACGCTGACTCCCGAAACGACCCCGAGGTCGCGACGGAACAGCAAGAAGACGGTGACGTCTACACGGAGCGGACCGCAGCGAAGACTGACTTCGGGACGCGTGCAGAACCCGTCGATGGACTGTACGGGTACACGTCTGATGGCTACCCCATCGTCCCAGAACGAGGACAGCTCATGAGAGCCCGAACGAACGCGAACGGCCAGCCCGCTGATGCGCTCATCGAGCCTGATTCAGCAGGCGATCTCGCATCGTGGCACCCTGGTAACGCCAGCTCGAAGTTCGTCGATCCGACCGGCGAACAAGTGGTTGGTGTCGCCAGTGGCCTCGACGAATCCGCCGGCCGCACGACTGCACATACGCCGTCGACGCCCACTTCGAAGGCTGTCGACCACCGAGTGACGACCACTGGCCGCCACTCGAGTTCGGCTTCACTCGGTTCAGCCGAAAGCCGACTGCAGGCGTACGACCGACCGGACGACGCAGAGACCCGCGACCACGCTGAGCGGACGGAGACAACCACGGGACTCGAGACCGCCGATCTGGAGGTCTTGCTCCCCGATGGCGAATACGTCCGTCTCGGTGACCTGGTCACAGAGCCCGAGCAGTTCGCAGGCAGCTCTCTGGAGGCTATCGAGCGATCACTCGCATTGGAGGCCGAGAAACGGAAAGTCACGGATGGCATCTGCCACCCTGGCGAGCTGAGCGACGATGTCGAGCTAGTCGGTCACGCGAAGTGGCTGAACAACCGCTTCGACGAACTCGCTGCGACTCGACCCACTGCGGCTGAACTCGCTGAGGCCCGAGAGAAACGAGCGAAGCAGGCTCACAAGGACCGCCTTCGTCCGTTGCTCGAGCTGGACCCTGACGAACACGAGGAAGTCTGTGCGATGGCGCACCGACTCCTGAGTGACGACTTCGAGAAGGTCTACGAGGTGCGCAAGAGTCCGCTGACGCTCGCGCTCGCGCTCGCGAAGCGTGTCAACCGCGGCGTCGAGCCGACGAATGCGCTGCTCAGACAGGCCGAAGACGAAGCGAACGATCCCCAGAACGTCCAGAAGATCGGCAACGTCCGATATATGTCGACTGCACAGACGAAGGGACGGTTCTCGACGCAGGGTCGTGTTTCGATCCTCTTCGAGAACACTCACCCCGGAATCAAGCAGGCCGGCGTCCTTCAGGACGAGACCGGGACGATTCGTTTCGCTATCTGGAAGAAGTCTGAATGGGACGAGACGCGCCCGACGCCAGACCCGACGGACTTCGGTGGCCGCACGCTCATCCGATCACACCGGTTCCCCGAACTGACGGTCGGTGACCTCGTGCGTGTCGAGAACGTCCACAAAGGCTGGTACGGGAACGAAGCAACGTTCGAGACTCGACGCGATAGCGAAATCACGATTCTCGAACAGGCGCCTGACGATTCAGACGACGAATCAGCGTCGACGCCACAGCAGACTCCATCTGTAGAGTCACGACGAACGAGACCACACCGGAAATCGAAGCCCTCGATCACCGGAGCAGCCGTGCCGAGGAATCCAATCGCGTACTGGCGAGGATCCGAAAGCTGGGTGTTCCCGATCGCGGACTGGATGCCCGACTGGTGGCTCGCGCAGGATGATGTCGAAGTAGTTGCGCAGAATCGTTCAACTGCGTCGGAGACAGCGACGAAACAGCAGGTGACGAGAACGACGTAGAACCAAGTAGCACAAGAAGTCTCTCTGAGACTTAGAATCCTAACCCCTCTTTCCGAACACCTGAACCGGAGCAATTGAAGAAAGCAAGGTTACCCCACAGGAACGTAGATTATTCGATTACGTGGGGTAACTATGGATTGGTCGTTCGCTTTCCTGCCCCATCTAGCGGCTCAGTGACTTCGGTTAGTCAATGCTGTTCCCAGCAATCACGACAGAAGACAGTCCCATCCATGCCCACCGGGTGCTGCCGTGGAGTGACGACCTCTCGCACCGAAACGATCTCCTCACAGTGTTCACACGCAACGGTGGGATCGATAGCGGTGTCATCTGGCAACCACCATGGCGGGTCGTTAGCATCGACGGTCTCGGAGTCGAGTGTCCACGAAGGGACCTCGTCTTCCTCGTAGGCGAGTCGCTGACCGAGTTCTTGGACACCCTCTGGAGTGAGATACATCCGGCCGAAGGCGTACCCCCAGTAGTCGATCCGGTACTCGTCGTCACCCTGAGCGATGACGGCGATAAAGTCGACGCCATCGCTGATGACGGACGGCTCTGTATGATTATATCGTAGGTGAATCCCCGGAGGGTCCCGCTCTAACTCTCGCTCGTCGATCTCGATCTCCTCAACGATGTACTCCTCAGGGACGAGCATAGATGGAGTTCACACAGAGATTCCATATAGCTGAGGGGAGAAGAAGTAGCAGATTCTGAACGACTGCGACTATTCTTCGCTGTCGTCAGAGTTGCCATCCTCAATGGCGACGACGGCCTTTCGAAGCTCACTGAGGCTCTCACCGTACTCGTCCTGTGCTTGCGCACCGAAGGAGGCCTCGCCAGCCTCGAATGCCTCGATTCAGTCACTGGTCTGAGCCGCAGCTTCCGCAACCCACGCTTCCCAAGTCGACTCATCAACCCCAGTGATCGACTCTGACGCGAATTGGAGCCCAACGGCCAAACCTATACGGGGATAGCAAAGAGAATGATTGTCAATGATCCCTGACCCGGTTCTTTTCTCCATCGCATACGACTCAGGAACGGAGATTTTCAGCAGGTTCCGAAAAGGAAGAACATTTCACAAGGCCGTTGCTGACGCAGCGGAGGCGACTGCGGCTGATACCCCCGGAATCTCTTCAGACGATCTTCTCGATGTTTTTCAGGCTGAACTTGACGAAGAAGCGACGGCTTCTGCAGATACTGATGAGATACTCTCAGACCTTGCTTATGCGCTAAAGGTGCGGGCGAATACGACCGAAGATGTCGATTTCGAGGCGACGATCGAACGATTCCTTGTCTATCTCGAAGAAAACCTCGTTGCTGGGGGACAGACCCACGAGATCTACCAGATTCTCTACGAATACGTCCGCCACACAAACACCCTCACAGAAACGCTGGTTGAAGAGATTGAGCAACGGCATGAGCGATACTACGATGACCTCGACGCGTTGTCACGGTGGAGCAATCGGATGGCCCCGTCCGAGACGGCGTACCAAATTCCAGAAATCGACCAACACGTCTCGCTTTCAGGCGTTGCGACGGTTGAGTCTGAACTATCTGCTGGAGGAAACGTTATTCTTACCGGGCCTGCAGGTGTTGGAAAGACGGGTGTGCTGACGGAGCAATATGCCACACTGGCGGACGAGCATCCGGTCTACTTCATTGATGCACGTGAATTCGGTCAGTTCAGGTCAATCTCCGATGTCGAGGCGGAGCTCGGCATCACGAACAGCCTCCGAGATCTGTTTCAGGAGGTCGCTGACCGGAACGGTAGTTGTACGGTAGTGGTTGATCAGCTTGATAATATCCGAATAGAAACTGCAGCCACCGTATTCCAACATCTACTCCTCGACTTGAGCGAGATGGACCAGGTTGGCGTCCTCTGTGCATGCCGGACATGGGATCTGGAACAACCGGAATATCAGCGGTTGAATGAGGCGTCTCAGTTCACCCAGATTGAGCTTGAATCCCTGGACGAGGCCAAGGTGTCATCGCTACTGTCAGAACTCGGTGTGGACTCTGAGGAGCAACCTCCGGCGCTACTTGACCTGTGTCAGCGACTACTGAACCTGACGCTACTCGCTGACGTGATAGCAGCCGACGCTGCCATCGATCCTAGTTCGCTTACTACGGAAACCGCACTGTGGGACGCATACCGGGAGTCGCTTGACACTGAGGGAAGCGGCCCGTCGGGTACCATCCCGGCGAGCTGGGAGGACAGCCCGGTCGACCGCTGTGTCTACCACGCACGGTCTTCCCTCCGTGACCGGACAACCACGTTCGAAATCGAAGAACGAAATCCCGGTGACGGACGGCTGCAAAGCAGGGGGACTATCGTCAATGACTGGCGCCGCCGATATCGGTTCAAACACGACCAATTACAATCGTATTTCTACGCGTGGGACGCGGTTTGTGGGGATTTTTCCGTTGAAGACGTTCTTGAGGACGACATCGACGAACGCGTCGCAGCGGATGTCTTCGACTGGATGTTTCGTATGTATATAGAGGACGCCAGCAGGAGTACCTCCTTCATTAGGGATGGGCTCGGTTCAGATTCAGACCTCGGGTTCTACGCAAAGTCGATCCTCGCCGAATCAGCACGGGATCTCGGGCCGGAAAAGTTGCCAGACGAAACTGCCCGGGCACTCTTGGACTCCTTGAACACGGACCAGAACCTCACACGGGAGTTCTATCGTGATCTCTCCTCCCCGGCGTGGGCGAGATACTTGGTCGACAATGAACGAGTCTCGGAATTTGGCCGCCATTCCGCAACGTATGTCTCCGAACTCGCCGGGGCACACCCAGAGATCCTAATAGATGCACTAGCGACGTATGACGCGCCTGATCGATCCCAGTTACGCCCCTATCTATCCGTCGTCGATTCCTTGCCCCCCACGCAACTTTCCAGACTGACGTCTCTGGTAGTGAGGTATCTCGCCGATATGGACCGAGAGACATCGAAGCGGATGCATTCGAATTTATCGACGCTGGTAGGCGTCTTAATCCACGAGAGCCAGTTTGACACCGCGTTGGAGTTGCTTTCCACTCTCCTCGAACCGGCGGTGAGCGAGACAACCGAGGTTGAACGAGGAGAATATTCAGGAACGAGGACAGAGGTTCACTGTCGACTCCGGGCGAGGTCGATCCAATCATTGTTCGACGAGTACGGTGACGAGCTAGTCGCTACCTGTGGGACGGACCTTCTTGACCTACTTGACGAACGGTTCCGAACCTGTCTGGAGCTCATTGTCTCACAATCTACAGATAAAATTCCGCCGGAACGCCTGCTCCGTCGTCGATTAGTTGCCAACCGACTCAACCCCACCAAGATAGAGGTAGTATTTCTCCAGGTGATCGAAGGCGTTCTGGGATCGCTGCTCGTCCACGACGCGTCAGTTGGGTCTACATGGGTGCGTCACTACTTAGAGGATGACGGAGTCTTCAAGCAGATTTCGATAAGCGTCCTCGCGCGGGATCCCGAACGAGCGCCGGGACTCGTTAGTGAGGTTCTGACAACCGCTAAAAACGTTGTCGACCGCGAGATCTCAACAGAATACATCTCCCTGCTGGATAGTGGGTTCGATGTCATTTCAGAAGCGGATCAAGAGACCGTCCTCAAGCATATCAACGAGGCGCTCGATGAAGAGGACATCCGCGAGCGGTTGTCTGATCGGCGCGAGTTCGATTCCACGGACGAACTCGACCAGATGGTCGACGCTCATATCGATCGTTGGAAACTGAAACGGCTATATCACGTTCGAGATGCAGTGTCGAACTCACAGCAGAGAGACATTCAGTCGTTAATTGATGAGTATGGCGAGATCGAATATCAAGCCGGGACCGGCTACCACTTTCCATTCCAATGGGGAGACGGCGATGACGGAACCCCACTTGATCCTTCTGAATTAGACTCTGATGCGTTCATCTCTGCCTGCATGGAGCACGCGGTCCCGCATCATCTTGAAGGAGACATGAAAGAGGACATGGATGAGGTTCGAGCGTTACTCGACGAGGAGCTCCGTGACCGACTCCGTGATGACCCGGCAATGTATCTCCCGAGCCTCCCCGAGATAGTCCGTTCAGGCGACGACAATTTCGCCGACACGGCCTTCGAAGCGGTGAAATATCTTATTACGGGCACCGACCACCGCGAAACCACAATCGAAGCGTGGGATTCCGTCATCGAGGCACTTGACGTAGTCACCAACATCGGAACAGATGAGCAGCGGTGGCCTCGCGATACACGACGGACTGCTGCAGAACTTGTTCAGACGATTATCTCACATACGCGGAGTTCGCTTCAGGTCGCCGAGTACGAGGAAGTTCTGTCGGAAATCCTCTTGCGACAGCTCCAGGATCCGGATCCAGAGCAAACAGGCGCGGGATGGAATCAGTCGATTGCGCCGCAGAACGCCATCTTCGTAAAAGGGGTTCGGGCGACTGGTATCGTTTCAACAACATATTTTTTCGCCTCGCTGGATGCAGAGCACCCAGATACGTCGGGGGGTCAACAAGACTTGTGGGATCGGATAATGGCCCTGTTCGAGGACTCTGCACGACCGGTACGTTTCGCCCTCGGAATGCGACTACCGCTACTATTCCACCTAAACACCTCGTTAGTTTGCACTCATTTGGATGTGCTCTTTCCCGAAGAAGACTCTCCTGATGCAGTTCGACAGTTTACTGCAACTTGGGAAGGATATCTCACAATTAATCGACTATCACAAGATCTGTTCGACGATCTGCGTTCGAAGTATGGGCGGGCGGTTGAATTATACACGGCAGACAGTCCGGACACTGTCGAGGAGAAGGAAGAAGAGGATACCAGCGCATATCTGGTCGACAACACGGCCGACACCTACGACGAACGAACGTACGAACGAGTGTGCTCGCACCTCGCGAGTGCATATGCACAAGAATTCATCGAGGCATCGGACCCGCTTATCGAAGAAGCGTTCGGGGTGAGCGTCACCGAATTAGATGGTGAAGACATCAAGTCAGCCGATTTCGCGTTCGCCCGGACGTTCACCAGCCTACTAAACAACACTGACGACCGTGAGATCGAGGCGATGGTTTGGCATCAAGCAATCGAGTTCTGGGGGATGCGGCTCGAAGAACACGAGACACCGGTGTGTGATGGATTTCAAGAGTACGCCGAACTCCTGGCGCATGCTCCACCATCGGCCAGTGTAACAGAAATCGCAGACCACCTCGTTCAGAGCGCCCCTTGTCTATCCTCATCGCTCCCGTTCCAGCAAGTAATCGATTTCTTGGCAAACGAGGTGAATTCCAGTCCGACCTCCGCAGATATAGACGATGCAATCAATGTGCTCGTCGCGCTCGTTGACCAATGGGATACTTCGTTCACCTATCCAGCGAGCGACGAGCGTTGGACTATCGTGAAAGTAGCAGCGGCAAACGACAATGATCAAGCAGTAATGCTCGCCGAACGTTTCTATGAATCTGGCGAGTCAGAGTATCGCCGAATAATCGACCAGCACAAGACAGCTGACTCAGAAACATCGTGATCTTGGGGTCTGAAGCAAGCCCCCAGAATATACATCCGGTACTGGCCAGCATAGACGTGACATCTATCCCATCTAATCGTGGGATCGCCTCGCGCGAGTCAAGGCTTGAGCGAGATGCATTTCGAGACGTTCTCGGGCGGTCGTGTCGTTAGTGGGGCCTCTATTCTCAGTTATGTGTCCCACCCAATTCGTTCCGATACATTTCACGCGGATACACCGACGGCGAGGAGAAGTGAGGGTTGTTACTCTTCTTCGTGACCGTCGAGCGAACTGACGACCTCGACTAGTTCGTCTACGTCATCACCGTACGCCACCTCTGCCTCATCGCTGAACGGTGACTCACTTGCCTCATAAGCTTCGAGCCGGGCGCGAGTATGTGCGACCGCCTCATCGAGCCAGACGTCTCGCGTCTCTGCATCGACAGGGACGATGCGTTCAGGTTCAACTGCGACATTCGTTCGGTCACCGGACTCGTACGCCCGGTGCTTGCCAATGACGGCGACGTACGATGGCGTCTCTGCGTTTCGCAGCGTGTCCATCGCATCTGCTTGATACTGCCCCGCGTAGACGAATACCGGCTCGGAGCCAGCGTAAACGCGCCCCTGCCAGTACTCATTGTCCGACCCCACGTCCCGAACCTCAGTGAGCGCCCCGACGATCAACACACGGTTGAGCGCCGCACCTGTTGGGGAGAGCCCGAAGACCGGCGCTCGTTCTGCATCCGACTCCTGAAACGTCTCTGTCGAAGCGTTCAATTCCTGTGCGAGGACTCGGCGAGCAGGCTGTCGAGCAGTCAGGGCAGGCTCAAGTACGTCGTCACTGAGGTCGCTCTCGTCGGAACATCGCTCCGCGTTGTCCACGAGGAAGTAGGTCCCGAAGACGCTACCAGTGAGCCGGAACCTGCGACCAAGGAGCTGCTCGCTGATCTCGTCGGCGACGACATCGGTCGAGAGTGCGTCCATCGCCATCGTCGTCGCATCGTCCAACGAGATGCCGGTGACCGCTTCCGTCGCTTCCTCGTTGAACAGCACGCTGACCGACCGCTCACCGTCGTCGAGGATCGCCTTGATTCGGAGGTCGAAGTCGCCGTCCCGCTGTCCGTGTTCGGCACATCGGCCGTTCCGGAGAACGCGAGTGCAGTCGTCCTGTCCACAGCGCTTGATGAGGCCCGAACCTTCTTGAACGTCGACGATGCTCCCGACGACTTCGATCGTGCCGTCGCTGACCTCGACGGACTGGTCTGTCTCGCTGATCGAGGTGGCTGAATTGCAACTCACCGAGAACCGGCCCTGGTACTCGTCGGTGACGACGCTCTCGAATTCGTAGGTGCCACCCTCCTCGAGTTCGGGCAGGTCGGCGCTGGCCCATACGACGAACTTGAGTCGGCCGGACTCGTCGCCCAGCAGTCCGACTTGGGCAATCTTCTCGCTCCGGGGCTCCCACAGTTCGACGACTTCGGCGACGACGTCGACCCACTTGTCGGCCTCATCGATGCTGTTGAGCATCGTCCGAGCAGCCTTCTGGGGACGTCCGCCGTAGCCAGCCAGTTTGGCGAGGTCGTCGGTGAGGTCATCGCGGTCGAGGTCGGCATCGGTGCAGGCCTTCCGAACGATGGTTCGAACAGCCTCGTCCATCGGAACTCGGTAGGCGCACATCCGCTCCAGTTGGTCCTCTATATCGCGCTGGTCGAGGGCGAACGTCGGGTCGCTTCCGCCGGCGACTCCGGATTCGTCGAACGCCGCGAATGCGTCGCTGATGGTCTGGATACGATCCTGCAGGTCTGGGGCAACAGTGCTGGACATCGTTGTTCTCCGAGGAGGCACTGGAGGAAGCATTCGAGACACACCGATTCGCTGTCAGAGTGTGTTTTCGTCGCTCCCTCTCTGATTCTCCTCATCCCCTTGGGGAAGATAAATCCCAGAATCAGTCACCAGCAGGCCACGAAGTCTGAGATTAGTCTGGAGAGGCGGTTATATCGAAACACTCGGTAACTGATGATGCGGTTAAGCGAGATACAGAGGGTGCATCACTGATTCAGTTCTAATCAGATTCCAGTATCTCGTGAATATTGATCAATGCATATCCAGACGTGTCGTGCATATCAGTGAGCGTTTTCTCTTGTCTCTTTAGTTTCTCGTCGATATTCTTTATTGGTGTCGGAGCGTCGTTCGGTGGTAGATTCATGATGAATCCCCCGAACATGAATAGCGCTCGTTCGTAATTCCGGGCCTTGCCATCTGGACAGGTTTGACCAAACTTTCGACAGAATTCGCCATACTGAGATGGACTCTGGCTCGCTTGTCTGTACAGTTGATTTCCGTCCTTCCGTACTCTCCAGAGGTAAACATAAGCGTTCCACACTCGGCGGTCGTAGATCGGGAACTTCACGGAATATCGATCCGGGTCACTTGCCATCAGATGGAGGATAAATGCTGACGTGACGAGACTTTTCGACTCAACGACTCCCTCATCCATCAACCGATCTGATAGCGATACAATTGCTACTTCTTGGTCCTGGGGAATGTAGTCCGCTTGATCGAGTTGTTCGAGTACGTCAGTGATTTGTTCAAATGCAATCGTTCGATTTAGCCCCTTCCAATCCCAGAGATTCTGTGCTCTATCGACAAGACGAGAATGCTCCATCGCGTTGTCGTACTCTTGGGCGTAGTCAGTATAAGCAGAGTACAGAGAAGCCCAATAATCGATATTCAGTGGTGGATTCGCCATGTGAGGGAACGTTATTCCCTGATTTTGGATAAGGTCAATGAATTAGGCACCGTCCAAGCGTGAAAGCAGTTCGTCGGTCCTGTCTTTGGCCTCGTCGCGAGAGACGCCTTCGCCGACATAACGCTCGATGACGCGGGCACGAATCTGGCCATGATCCAGCGTCTCACGAGGTTCAATGTACCCGTTCTCTTCGAGATACGTCTCCAGCTTGTTCGCTTTTCCGCTACGGAAGCGGTTCACTTCGCCACTGTGCAGGGCATCGACGATCTGCCTTCCATCCCCATTGACCGATTCGGCAAGTGCAGTGACCTCGTCGATGAAGTTACCGCTCACCGCACCAGAGGCCTCGAGAGCCTCTCGATCAACGGGCTCGCCACGACCAACCTTCCAGGCGTCGACGAACTCGCTCAGCGCCGCAGCATTCTCCTCTGCGACCGATATCTGGTCGGAATCAACGGAGGAGAGATCTCCGTTGCCCCACTGAAGCAGGTTGTTCAGCTGCCCCCAGTGCTCGATTCCGAGCTCCAAGAGTTGATGGAGGGTTTCGACATCGTCGACCACATACCACAGGTGCGCTGTCCCAACGCCACGGTGCGGATTGAACGAGTCCACCGCGAGTTCGTCCCCATACGAGGCATGGTCGTGACTGACGGGACTGGGTGCCTTCGGAGTGAACGATTCGACCGATTCCAGATCAGGGATATGGACGGAGTCGTCCACATCGCGAACCGTTGCAAGGTCGATGATTTCGTGGGTGACGCCGTTCGTGCTCTCCAGTGCAGCAGTCCACTTCGCCACTTCGTCGCCCTGTGCGGTGAAATAGAAGACCTGCCGACCGTTCCGAGCGAGTTCGATCGTCGACTCGATGATGGTCTTCGCCCTGCGGTCGTCGGTGTTGGCGAGTGTCTCGTCGAGGAGGAGCGGGATCCGAACGCCCTGCTCCTGCTGTTCGACGAAGGCGATCCGAACGGCGAGCAGGACCTGAACCCGAGTACCGCTCGAAAGCTCGTCGAGCGCGAGTCCCTTCTGTTTGGATTCGTCGAACGCGCGGAACTCGGCTTCATTCTCGTCGAAGTCCAACCGATACCGACCACGAGTGATCGTCGCCAGGATTTCACGAGCACGCTCGAAGACGTCAGGGCGACTCGTCTCCATCGTCGCCTCCTGAACGTGATCCACCAGGACGTCGCCAACCATCGCAGCACAGTCGTCCTCAAGTTGGTCTTTCAGTTCATCGAGCGCCCGGTCACGCTCTGCGAGCGCCGTTTCAACTTGGTCGTCGGACTTCGCCTGCCTGATCTCCGCCTTGATATCGGCAATCCGTGACTGCAGGTCGTCGAAATCCTCGGCAGTTCGTTCCGCCTCACGAAGGTCCTCTCTGAGGTCAGCAATCTCCTGCTCCTTGAGGTCCGGTTCGAATTCTGGGTAGCTTTCGAGTTCTTCGGCCTCCGTGTTCGCCCTGATTTCGGCCTCTCGTACGGCTTCCGCAGCCGAGTCGTATGCGTCGACCTGCTCACAGAGTTCCTCCAACCTATCGTGGTCATCGGAGTCGAGATCCAGATTTACAAAGATTTCATCGCGTTCGGCCTCCAGCGAATCGATTTTCTCAGTCGCTTCCTGAATCGTCTCGGTAGCTTGGTCGAGGTCCCGCTGTGCGGTTTCGCGTTGCTGTTCGCGGTTCTCGAGGTTCCGGATTGCCTCGGTCGCTTCGCCGGAGCTCTGGACGTCGTCGTAGCCGTAGGGATCGAGTTTCGCTTGGAGGTCTTCACGGGCGGCCACGATCTGGTCCTCGACGGTTTCGATGTTCTCTCGAATCCCCTCAACCTCGTCGTGGGCTTCCTGCCAGTCGAGTACTCGCTTGGAGATCACGGCGAGTTCGACATCGGACGCATCTGGCGCGGCGCCCAACTGGTCTTGGAGTTTGGCACGTGTTTTCTCCAGATCCTGCTCCTTCTGTTCGAGCGTGTCCGAGTCCGTCGCCAGGCTATCGCGCCATTCGGACCGTCGCTCGGCCAGCTTGTGCTCTGCGATTGCGTCGTACAGTCCGATCAGACGGGACCGAACCGCGTCCTCGGACCAGGTCTCTGGCGGCTTCAGACCAGTTTTCTCGAACGACTCACGGTGCGGTTCTCGTGAATTCCCTCCGTCTGCGGACTGTGAGCGAGCGCGCAGCCCATACCAGAAGATGCCAGCGGCTACGACCAGGATTGAGAACAGCAGTGGATGCACCAGGAGTCCCAGCGCGACTGCCGTCGAGGCGAGGGAAATGGCCGAGAACGTGGCGATACGGAATGCTTCCGAACCGTCGTTCGACTCCGTAGAAGCGGACGCAGCCAGCCATTCCTCCAGCGACTGACTCGCACGTTGAAGCGTGGGTAGATCGGGCTCAGGATGCTCCCCGTCCTCCAGAAGTCGCTGGACGGCCTCCCGGGTTTCACGCTCGGACTGGAGTTCCTCGGCCTCTCGTGCGAACTTCGAGACGGTCTTCCACGTGACGGGCTCCAGGCCAACGAGGTCCTCGGTATCGACATTGAGGGGAATATCCTCTCGGGCAGTTTCTCGCTGCCGTTTTGCGTCAGCCAACTCTCCTTCGAGATCGCGTTTCCGGTCCTCCGCAGAATCGAGGTCATCGCGAAGCTCTTTCAGATGGTCGATACGGCCTGTCGGGAGGCCTTCTTCAGGAAGATCTGCCTCATCGAGCCGGTCCTGAGCGTCTGTTTCCGTTTTCTCGGCCTCGTCTTTTTTCTCGGTCCACCCATCGATGTCATCTTCGAGGGATCGAACACGCTCGATTTCGTCTCCGTCGACCTGCTCTAAGATATCGGGGAACTCGTCGAGTCTCGATTCAGCCTGCTCCAGCTCGTTTCTCGCCTGTGCGTAGTCGATCGCCTGCTCGAGCAGTTCGGAGCGTTCCTGTGCATGACGCGCTGCCTCCAGCTCACTGCGTAACCGGGAGAGTTCGTTCTGCTCTTGGCGTAGTTCGGATACGTTGTTTCGCGCCTCACGCAACTCCTGAATCGCTCCCTTGGCGTTCTGGACGACGTTCCTGTTGGCCCGACTCGGGGAATCCGAATACCCGAGCTCGTCGTATGCTGCGGAGAGATCGTAGCCACCAGCTGATTCTCGCTCGATTATCTCGGCGAACGATTCGTTGTTGTTGTCCCGCTGGAGCAGGTCGTGGAGGGAGAGACGGTAGCGGTCGCGTTGATCGGCCGGAGGGAGGCTCGGACCGTTCGCCTCCTGGCCGTCGCGTTGGTAGCTCGTGCGTCCATTGTCGACTTCGACTCGCCAGGCCTCACCGTTCAGCGAGAGCTGCCCCACGAGGGATGCACGTTCGTCGGCGGTCTCGGGCCAGCAAAGCCATTCGAGCGACTCAGCGAGCGTCGTTTTTCCTGCCGCGTTCGGCCCATGAACGACATTGATGCCGGAGCACAGGTCGTCGACAGAGAAGCCGCCAGTTTCGAATCCAGGAGCTTGGACGATCTGGATTTCCTCGAAGCAGATCGGGTCCCTGGTCATGCGTTACCCTCCTTTTGGCTGAGTAGGGTATCGAGCAGTACCCGTGCTTGCTGTTCGAGATGCTCGATAGCGTCAGCGTCGTCCGGATCCTCGAGTTCAGTCTCGCGTCGAAGCGGGTTGTACGCATTCGCACTATGAGCCTGCCGTACAGCGCCTAACGAGTTATCGAGCACGTCACTGTAAGCTTCGTGAGGATCACCGTTCTCGATTTCGAGCAGGAGACCCGCGAGGTACGCAGCTGCATTGTCTCCCTCCGCAAGGTCTTCGAGATCGATTGCCGGCCGGGTATCGACATCAATCGATTCGATCCGGACGGAAACCGAGCCCTCCCGGAATCCGAGGTCACGCTCCATCGACCGATGCTGATCGACGAGCGCCGAGTGCGCATCCGTCCGTCCAGTTAGATGAACGCGAACGAGGCTGAGTTCCAGCGACCTCGTATCGAGTTCGGAGCGAACGTGTTCCTTGATTTCGTCCGAAATGACGGCGGTCGCTTCCTGTGGGTCGTCTACCCCGGAGACGTCGACAGAAACCCTGTCGTAGCGAACGGATGCCAGGGGAATCTGTTCAGCTTGTACGTCTCCGTTTTCAGGTATCGTTATCGTCCACGGGCCGTGGGCTTGCTGTTCCCCTGGGTCAAGGGGTTGTGGCGACCCCGAGTACAACGCCAGTGGACGCGAGTCGATCTGGATGCCTGGACTGTGAATATGACCGAGTAACCAGGCATCTGCCGCGGTGTCGCGGAGTTCGCTCGACAGAACCGGTGCGTACCGGCTGCCTCGCGAGTTGAGGTCGGCGTGAAGTACTCCGATCTGAGGAGCGTCATCGGTCGCCGGGAGGTCATACTCATCGAGCGGGGACTCGTAGACGTGTTCGGCCGAAAACGACCAGCCATCGAAGTGGGCGATGGGCTTGCCGTCCCGTTCGAGCGTCCAACGTTCCCACTGCCCGTCTCTCCCGAGGAACTGGAGCGTGTCAGCGTCGAGGTTATCGACCATATCAGGGAGGGCATCGAAGTCGTGGTTCCCGGCTACCACAACGACTGGAATCCCAGCTTCGTCGAGTTGTGCAACTCCATCTTCGAACGCGCCGTACGCCTCGAAGTAGCGATTCTCCTGATCGACGACATCACCAGCAATCACGACCGCGTCGACATCCCGGTCGATTGCCTCCTGGACCGTCGACAGCCAGACGGCTTTCGGCGACAGCTCCGGACCATCCAAATCATCCGGAATTCGACTCGGGTGACGGCCGAGGTGGAGATCTCCCGTGTACAGTAGTTCCAGGGCGTCCTTCATGAGTACGACTAGACAGTGAGATAGAAGCACAAGTCACGGATAAATAAATGTCACCCATTCCTGAACTACTGGGAGCCGATAGATATCCAGATCCACGTAACGCCAGCTGGTGAAACAGGGTGCAGCAGTTTGTTATTGGCGGCGTCTCAAGACAGTCGCCGGCGAAGACGATTGAGTAATCCACTCGAGGATGGCTTCTCCTCATCTGATGTCCCACTGAGTTCTTCATCAGAGGGGAGTACATCATCAGTAGCCGTCTCCTCGCGATCAGGCTGGTCCTGTCCATTCGAATGTAGCTCAGCACCATCCTTGGATTCACTGTCGCCGTGTTGTCCAGTCCAGGACTGGCGGCTAGGGTGGCTTCGACTCCCGTTGCTGGTGACAGTGTCTGTGTCCCTCAATTCTCTGAGGAGAGTCCTCTCGCTGGCAGGGTCAATCCCGAGAACTGTCCGATACTGACGAAGCCGACTCTCTAATTCTGCAATCCGCTCACGCTTCTCGTCAAGTTCACGCTGCTGACGTTGTACCTTTGCGGCTAAACGACGAGCGTCGTCAACGGCGTCAGTATCCACGAGATCAGAACCAGTGTTATGAGCTGGCTCCTCCGAGAGTGCCGTCTCATCCAGGTTTTCGTTTCGGTCATCAGGTGTTGAACGCTCTCGGTCCGTTGGCGGTGTGTAGTAGTCATCGATAGTCAAGAGCGTCCGAGCGATACACACGTCTCCATACGTCGCGCCGTTCGCGAAGTGGACCCGATCCCACTTACCCCGGTAGAGGCCAGAATCCCGGAACAAGCGATCCATCCGTTCAGGATCGCCACCGGTCCAAAACCCCAGATAGAAACACAGCCCCATGTCTGCCTCCGACTGCGAGGGATATCGGC
Source organism: Natrinema caseinilyticum (assembly GCF_024227435.1). Taxonomy (GTDB): domain Archaea; phylum Halobacteriota; class Halobacteria; order Halobacteriales; family Natrialbaceae; genus Natrinema; species Natrinema caseinilyticum. The sequence continues at coordinate 62,290 of NZ_CP100447.1, read as the reverse complement.
TCTCAGGCGATGCCCAGAGTTCCTTGTTTCCATCGTAGAGAGCCGCGATGGTGTCGCCACTTTTCGAGGCCATCGCCTGCTGGAGGAGTGCGTCATCGTCGAGGTCGACCCCGGGACCGACGATTTCGTCGAGTGTAGTCGGGGGATCATCAGGAAGGATATCTACGCTGCAACTGTGCAGTGCGACTTCGAGCGCCGGATCTTCTATGTCCGGGAAATCGAGGCCATAGCGAGCATACAGACTCGACTTCGAACCGATGGCCTGTGGTTTCTCATCACCCGACTCTCCAGCGGGTGAATCACCAGCCGACTCGCCATCCGACGCTTCGTTCCCATTCTTCGCTACCGCGTTGATTGCCTGATCGAGGTCAACTGCCTCAGTATCCGAATCAGATGAGGACTGAACGTATTCGTAGTGTACACCGAGCAATGCGTCTTGCCGGCGAGCAATTGTCTCAGGCGTCCCTTCGACGTGGTCGGTCGTGACGGTAAAGAAGCGAGCTTCGTCGTACATCTCGACGTCACCACGCCGGTTGCGTCCAGGCGGGAGTTCTCCTTCGAGGAGGACGTGAACACCGCGGCCAGATGGAGAAACCTCAGTGTAGGAATCGAGTCGCTCGACGATATCACGAGCCCAGTCAGTGAGGTCACCAGTATCAGGGTCACGGCAGTCATCCAGGTCAACGCCGACGATAGATGTCTCGGAGGCGAAGACGAATCCAATCCCATCGGTGTCGACGCGGTCGCTCTGGTGGAACTCGAGCGCGCTCTGGAGATCACGCCACGTTGCGGGGTCCGTTGCACTGGCGTTCGAAGTCCCACTTGTGTGATAGGGCTTGATTGGAACCTTTGTCGGCTTCCCATCACGTTCGACCTCCTGCCAACAGATCCATTGCTCACACTCGGCCAATCTATCTGGAATCATATGATCGTCGATTTCACTGCTGGACATGGATGGAACGGGGAACTGCTTCGGTCGTCTTCACAGCCGATTCGGCATCGCGATAAACCTCGGTGCGCCGGCGTGCGCTCGATTCCTCTCTCGAACTGGGCTGGTGCGCCCAAAACCGTATGGCTGTGCGTCCGTGGGGCGGATCTGCGTTCCCTCCCCTACCAAGACCTATTCTAGGTGTTTCGCCGATAGGCGCAGGAAGGCAGGAGGTTGCTTTAGAGCGGGTATAGAGCGCACGGTGCGCCCAGCTAGTGACGCAGGTCATCGCCCTCGGAGTCCTCCTCAGCTTGGTCGACCGATTCGATGATATTGCGGCCCCCGACGAATCGCCATTCACAGGGATTGTCGAACGCCTCCTCGGAGAGACGTGCATAGTTCTTGGTAGTTTTGTGTGGTGCGTTCTCAAGCCGCCCCGCATCAACCAGTGCCCTGATAATTTCGTGAGCAACGTCCGTATGCGGGACAATCCACATCTTCCGAACTCCATCGAACGACGCGAGATCATCGTAGTGTTTGACCATCAGTTCCGGGCGGATGTTCGTCACCACCTCAGCAATCACCGCAAGTTGTCGGCTTCCGTCGTCACGCGGAAGGAACGCAGCGACATCGAAGACCATCCCGCCGGCCATCGGCTCGTAGTAGGTCTCGACGAGAAGTCCACGGTTTCGCAGGTGCCGAGCGATGTACTCGACGTAGACCTTGTGAGCCGTTTTCTCGAAGAGGTCGCCGTTGTTCCGGCCCGCGTAGATCTTCCTGCTGACTGCAGTCTGCCCAGCTGGAGGAACGTAGTAGTACTTCCGACCGTACACGCGCTGAATTTCGAGGAATCCGTCTTCCACCAACTGCTCTTCGTCGATCTCCTCATCTAGCGCATCCCGAATGGTCGTCATCGACTGCGTCAGGTCATACCCTTCCAGTTCACCGTTGATCCCTGCAATCACGTCTCGAAGGAACTGCCGTTCGGTGTCGGTCAGGACACCCCCCTGGTCGAGATTCTTCCCAGCCCCAGGTGTCGCAGGAAGGTCAGAGACGTGGGGTGTGGTTTCTGCGGTTGGGCCCTCCGTTCCTGGAGTGTCTCTATCCGTCGCATCATCCGATTGAACCCGTGATGGCGAACCAGTTCCGAGAACGGTTCCGAACTCGTTGGAAGCCCCGCCCAGAGCAGAATCTGAATGGGATTCCACCTGAGAGTCGTCTTCGTCCAGGGTCCTTGACTCGTCAGTGTCGCCGGGAGCTGGGCGTTCAGCCTTCTCTTCTCTGTCTGGAGGCGTCGGTGGTCGCTCGGTTGTCGCGCTGTTCATCGGGCCGGTTCCATAGCGGGCTGCACGCTGGGCGGCATCTGGCGGGCTGTTGACGCCGGGGACGAGGCAGTACGTGAATCGAGTGCGTGACCACTGCAGTTCGTCTGCCTCCTGGAAGGTCATCTCTGCCGTCTGGCTGTACGTGCCCGCGTCGACCGACTCCTCTCCATCGCTGTGTCCGTCGGGGACGGGAAGCGGCTTGAGCGTCACCAACTCCGGCGTGTCGGTCATGAAGCCGGTATCGGGTAACTGTGCGAGCCACTCACCGCGAGGGAGTGAGGCGATCCGATTCGAGAGGGCGACGGCGTCGAGTTCTTCGTGAAACAGCGTCGTCGCCAGCTCGTCGTCGATTGCGAGCTTGCCGATGAGCTTGGTGTTGATGTTGCGGAGGATTTCCTTGTAGGCCCGCGTATCGAGTGCGTCACGTTTGACCTGCTCCGGGAAGTGAACGATAAGCTCGAACGCGAGAGCGAACTCACGGGCGTCAGGAATCATCTCGTCACGAACGAGACTGGACTGCATGATCGGTGCGGCCTCGTCGATGATCAGGTTCACACAGTAGCCGTCGGCAGGGTCGAGGACAGTCCGGTTCCATCGCTTTCGGAGTCGCACCCACGACCAGAGGTAATCCAGCATCAGCACCGTGAAGACGTTGCTTGACGCGGGGCGGAACTCGCCGGTATCGATCAGCACGACCGACTTCGAATCGAGGAGCCCATCGAGGTCAAGCAGCATCTGCTCGTCAGCATACCGCTGGGCTTCCCCATCCCATTCGGGAACGAAGTTCAGCATTCGCCAGATGAAGTCCCGCTCTTTCAGCTTCGTGATGCGGTTGAGAACGGCGTCGATCGACGTGGCGAAGCGTCGTTCCTCGGCACTGAAGTGGCGCGTGAGCGTCGCGTGAAGCTCTGGATCGCTGACCTCTGGAACTTTCTGTTCGGTCTGCATCTTCGTGGCCGCATTGAGGAGGTCGCTGATGGCGTACGCGTCTTGGCCGTACACCGGGTCGAACAACGCACCAATGAGGTTACTGAGGATTTCCTGTGCGACGAACGCCTGGTTGTGTTGTTCGTCACCGAGGACGTACTCCAGTAGTTCGTTGTAGCGGTCAATCTTCTCCTGCACAGCTGCCTCACGACTCATGCCAGCCGCAATCTGGGGCCGGATGTCGAAGAACGGGAACGCGGGCAGTTCGCCGTTCGGCCCTGGAACCGGGAGATGGACGATGTCGTCGAGGTCGCCGAACTGTCGGAAGTGCGCTCGTTTGTACTCTGTCGCCATACTGCCGCCCTTCTTGTCGAAGATGAAGATCGGCCCGTCGAGTTCGTCGTACGCGCTGAGACCGTCGTTGATCATCGCGGTCGTCTTCCCGCCACCCGTCGTCGACGCCCTGAGTACGTGATGGGTGAGTTGCTCCGCAGTCAGACTGATAGGGATGTTGTCGCGGTCGGGAGATGCCGTTTCAGCCTCACCGATGCACATCCCAGAGTCGAATTCCGCGAGCAACTCTTCGTCGGTCGCGGTGAGTGGTGAACGAGCGTCTGGAGCACCACCAGACGCGCCACGGCTTGCCTTCGGGAGCGCGCCTGTGCTGGGTACAGTAACGAAATTCGCGAGTTCGTCTGGGCTAGCGACGATGATCGGGTTCTTGCTCTGGAAGCGCTCTCGGATACTCGTCGGGCTCAGTCGCGACCGGCAGAGCGCGTCGAACTCGCGCCCAATCCGACTGACGCTTGCCCCCTCGACGCCGTAGTACGGCCCGCTCAGAGCCGTGAACGCGCCAGTGACGCCGTTCACCACGCTCGGTTCACCAGCCGCTCGTAGGGAGACATCGAACGTCACGGTCGGCTGCTTCAGGTCGATCTGTCCCATTCGGCTGTGTCGCGTCGATTGACCGTCTGCCCCGCCAGAGATGGTGCCCCCGATTTGCTCGGGCGTATCTGGCCGGTGGCGCTGCCGTCGCTCCTCTTCAGACGTACCGAGAATCATCGCGGCAGCCTCCTGCTTGAACGAACTGAAGACGCCAGTCGTCCCCATCTTGAGGTTCCGTTTCTGGACCTCCGCTTCCTTCGTCCAGTCACGGCGAGGCGTGAAGACGACCTGGAAGATGAACGGTTCGTCCGTCTCCGTTGCCTGTTCGAGGAGGACGCTCAGGGGCGACCGGAACGAATCCTCGATGTCGACCGAGATCTCGCTGAACTGCGAGAGCAGCGTCATCCAGTCATTATTCTTCGTCTCAACGCCCTCCCAGCGAACCATCGCCGGCGGCGTCGGATCGGCATTCGCGTCACGCCCAGATTCGTCGCGGGTATCTTCAGCTGTGTCGAGAAGGTCTGGTTCGAAGCCGTCCAGTTCAATGAGTTCGTCGATACCGTCGAATGCGGCCAGATCCGCGAGCGTCGCACCAGCGGGCTCGACGTCGTCGACGAAGATGTCGGTCGTGGCGAACGGGACGATTTCGAAGTGGAAGCTCTCTGGATACATCGCCCTGACGTTCGCTGCAAGGTGTTCGAGTGCCTCGACCTCGTAAGGCCGAACGCCGAGGTAGAAGTCGAAACGACGGGTATCTGCTGGCTTGTGAATCAGGAACTCGAACGTCCGCTGCGTGCTCACGAACGAGAGCCGGCGTTCGAGATGGAAGGGCATCTCTCGGCCACTGCCAGCTCGGTAGAGACCATAGAGACCCTTGACAACGTGGTCCGGTGTCACCTGCTCACGGGCCGGCGTGATTTTGATATACGGGCGAAATCCATCGTCGTCGTCATCAGAGTCGGCGGAAAGTCTGTCAGAGTTGTCCCTCCCCAAATCGTGGTCCGGCTGGGATGGTCCATCACTCGGAGAGGTGTCCGGGTAACTCTCTTCGGCACTGTCAGCAGGTTTTCCGCCTTCCGAACTTGGTCCGGAGTCGTCACTCCTCTGACCCAGGATCCGTGTCGAAACCGCGTTCTGGATTTCGGAGTCATCGATGCTCGGAAGTCGTGGTTCCCGTCCTCCAGAGCCGGACCGACGGGATGATTCCGACCCGTTCGTCACCTGGACCACCCCTCGCTGGTGATCAACTGCGACTGCTGTGGGAGCTCGCGCGGAGCGAGTCGCTGGCTGAGGCGGCTATACAGCGGATTGTGGGTTAGCGTGTGCATGTTCGGAAAGAAGGCCACATCGTGAGAGCTGTGACCGATGCCACGGAGCGCCCAGTCAGGAAAGACGTTCACTACGCAGGTGGAGCGTCCACCCCGACGGGTAGGTGCCTCGCAATGGCGGTATGAAATCTGGCCACGGGTCGGTTCCAAAGGGGTCAATGGGTAGGGTGTTCGTCGGGTTCACCCTGCGATGAACTCGAGCAGGGAGACGAGTGCGCCGAGCCCGAAGTACGCGATGACCATTGCACCGCCACCGAGCGTGAGTTTCATTCCCGTCTCGGATCGCTGGGAGTTCGTGCGGGCGGTGAGCCAGACGATCAGACCCAGAACCAGCACAGTGAGGCCGGCGTACTGGAGCGTCGTGTAGACGACGTCGTAGAGATTGGTGAGGATCGTCTCCCAGCCGGCGACGGAACCACCGGACCCACCCGTGGGGCCGCTGGATTGTGCAGCTGCCGGGCTAACGAAGAGCATCAGTGAGAAGAACGCGGTGACGAGAAGGCTCTCGAAGTTGAGGACTCGCCGGAAGCGGCGGAGGCTGTTCGTGTCGGGGTCGGAGTCTGTGGTGTGCTGGTTCGTCATTGCACACCAGCCGTTAGCTGGAAGGTATAATGTTTGTTTCAGGAATGCGGATTTCGCAATCTTACGGTGGCCGCAAGGTTGCGTCTGACGCACAGATGCGGTATACCCTCATAGAACAGGTTCGAGATGGCATTTACTCTCGGTTTTTCCGGGCTTCGAAAACCTCTCTTGCTTGATCACGGAGTGAATTCGGTGATACTGTTTCATCATCGAAGAAATAACGCTCAGCAGACCTGCCAAGAGCCCAGGTTGTTGAAAATGCAACACCAGCAGAAACTGCTGCACCCGCGACTGGGACGAATTCAAACAACGTTCGAGCCACTGAGCGTGCTACAAAGCCGGTAACTGCAGTGCCGCCCATTGCACTCACATATTCAGTTGCGGTGTCAGTGGTGATTTCACGACAGGAGAAGCCGCCTACGAGTCCGATCAAGAGGAACTGAAGCCCGAGCAAGATAGGTAAGTCTGCAATTGGTGTTGGAGCACCACCAATACCACCCGCTATTGTAGCAAAGCGGTCAGTGGTACTACGTGAAAATTTCCGCATCAAGTCTTCTCGTTGTTGTGCTTGAAAAAATTGAAGTTGAGCACTTTCAGGAAGATAACTTCCGAGCATCCATGAGAGTGTATTTACGTTCCAGTATGGCTCCTGCAGCAGAAATGTTGGTACGACGCCTATGTGCTTCTCCGAATCGAATTCGTAACCATACAGCGGTTGCGTTGATTCAAATGGCTCTTTTGAGTCTTCACCGATTACTTCCGCCACGAAGTCTAGATTCCGTTTTATTTTACCTGCGACTTCTGGATGTTCCTCCGGAGGCCACTGATTCGGAGCGGCGTGTGTGTCTACTTTGTTTAAACAATAAAGAACAGGGGGAAACAAGGATCCAAGTTCTGATCGGAGTTTCTTGACTGTCTCAAAGTCCTCTTCTCCAGCTCGAACTTGGTCAGGACTCATTACATGGAGGATCATATCAGGTTGATACTCTCTCAGATCCTCTCTGAGAAGATCTACTGTGTCAGCCGGGACATCGCCGTCTGGGGAGACACTTTCAAATAGACCGCGAGAGTCGATTACGTCCCAGCTGGCATACCGTTCACTAAACCCGATATGATACGCCGTAGATTCTACAGTAGTTGGTTCAACAGAGTCTACCTCAGCAACTTCACGGTTGGCTAGTGCGTTGATGAGGGATGACTTTCCGACCCCTGAACGCCCCATAATATACAGTCTGGGAGCTCTAGATTCGTCTATCAGATTCTCCATATCAGAAATCGCAGTTCCAATGGCTGTATCCATAATATCCTTCGTACGTTCGTCACTCATTGGAGCAGCTTCGGCGATCTGAGAAAGTCGATCAGTAAATCCGCGAAATTTCTCGGGGTCAATAGCCATACCCTCTGGTGGGGGAGAATGTTCAAAAATCTATGCCATCTGGAAGATTGGATACTGCAGGCCACTTTAAAGATTCTCAGAGGCCAGCCAACACTGTACAATATGGGGGATACATGTGCTCTATGAGGGGATTGTGGGGAAACAGTTATGCTCGATACCAACCCACATAGAGCGAGCAAGTAGTTGCGGTCCCGATCTGTAGTCGAACCATAGTGACCACCATGTCGTATACTACCAGAAGGGGTAGGCTGAACAGCCAGAGGGGACGTCAGCGATGAGCCGATATTCGATTCCCGTGAAAGAGGGAACCCGTGATCGCCTTCGGGCGTACAGCAATCGGAATCTCCTCGACCGACAGTCCTACGACCAGGCAGTGAACGAACTCCTCGATCAAGTGGAGTTCGCCTCTGCCGAAGAACTCAACGCGCAGTACGGAACCATCGAACGAGGTCGCGTCTAACTCACATTCCGCCAGCATCAGAATGGGGGACGGCCACCGTCGGCCGAAACGCGACTTGCCTTTCAGTTTTTACAGTGTCTCGAAACCTCAGAGCCCATAGATCCCCGCGATGGCGGAGAACAGGGTTCCACCCATCGAGACACCGATCATCACGAGTCCCCAAGTGACTCCGCGGTAGCCGCGAGTTGAGGTTCGACCATATCTTGAGCCTCCTGCCCACAGTGCAGCTCCCAGCGAAAAACAAGCCAGACCCAGATAGGAGAGCATTCCTGACGCTGCTTGCGCTATGGGGAGGAGGCCCGAAGTCCCACTCGCCCCGTAGGGCCAACCGGAAGGGAGGAATCCCGTTCCGCTCATGATGAACGCGATGAGGTCGTAGAACGCATGCATACCGAGGATAGCAACGAGAGCGGCAGCAGCTCCAAACATCATCCCTCGGTAGCGAATCGACCGTCTCGAGTTCGCCTTTGTTGTGAAGAAGCCGATGATGCCGATAACGAGGAAGATCAGCGCGAGATATCTGGCCGTCACATCTGCGACGGTGAACAGTCGAAACGCTGGATCGACGAGATCGGAAACAGACGGCATTGTTCGTACCTCACAGGGGTTGAGAAAGAAGAAATAGACTTAGAAGGTGCGGAGCACGCACAGTTGCGGCCCCACGGTCAGTGGCTACTCACCGTCACCTGTTACCTCGATCGAGACATCAATATCGTCGAGAGTGAGCTCGGATTCATCGCTTGCGAATAGAATACTGGCTTCTAAGACATTCTCCAGAGTATCCACGCCAGTTGCATTGATCAAAAACCGAAATGGGCAGGTCAATCGAACCAGCTTTTCCAGCTCACCAACGTCGTCAGTCGTAATCTCCTCGTCTCGAAGGTCCCCATAGAGAGCTTCGTGGTTGTCGAATTCCGCCCACCGATCCAGTAGACAGAAATCCGCCATTGCATGGCGTACAGTTTCGTGTAGTCGAGTATGATAGCCCTCCGGCAGTGTCTCGTTCCCGTCGATCGCCTCCTGGATATGACCTCGATCGACGAGGGAGAGAAATCCATCTGACCAGTCTTTCCGCGTTGGATTGAGTTCTGACCCACACTCCGGGCAGTAGTTTGCCGTGGGCTTCACGGAATTATTGCAGCGGTCACAGATGACCATACCCCTAGCTTTGCTACGGGCACTATTCAACTCCCTCCGGAGCAAGATTGGTCACTGCGATAGTTTTGCGGAATATGTGGGTTTCAGACCATCTTACGCCAGAATTGATTAGATACACCTCTACGTATTTGATTCTATCAGCACACATTCCGGATCTGATGGCTGAGTCGATAACCCATGTACAAGGACGGACACCGAGGCGTTGCATTACTGCTGATGGTTCCACTAACAGGTCTGTTCGGGATTGTCGGATTTGGGATGACGATTCTCGCGGTGGCAGTCTGTCGGCTCCCCGATCTCGACCACGATTACAGTTGGCTCCCGCACAGAGGACTCACGCACACGATTTGGTTCGCAGTGGGTGCTGGAGCAGTAACGACAGCTGGACTCTATATCGGCCTCATCGGACTCCCTATTGAAATTCCAGCTTGGCCGCTCGCTCTACTCGCAGGAACGACCGTCTTCCTGGGTATCGTCTCGCACCTGATCGCAGATGCCCTTACAGTCGGTCGGGGAGATCACGCAATTCGCCCGTTCCAACCGCTGTCCCCCGAACAACTCAAATTCGGTCTCGTTCGTTCGAACTCCCGTATCTGGAATGTAGCGTTACTAGTCGGAGGAATCGGAGCACAGTTACTCGCACTGGGGATGTGTTACCGACCCTTCTGACGAAGGTGATTCTCGCGATTCTATTGAATTGATCTTAGGAGAGGTTCTCGATTTTCTCCTTGTCGGCGTCGGTGAGCAACTGAACGTCGTGTTCCTCCTCAAGCTCAGAGATACTCTGTAAAAGCTGGAGCGCTGTCTCTTCATCTCCTTCTTTCAGATGGTACTTCGCCTGTTTGCGCTCCACTTTGGCGACCCCTTTCTTACCGTCGTACCAGGATACGATTTCGTAGTAGTACTGTTTCGCCTGGTTGAGGTGCGCCCACCATGCGTCTGTGTCTCCCTCCTCTTTGTGGATTTCCTTTGATAGCTTCCAGTGAGCGTCTGCTAATTGATTTGCGATCGATTTCTTCCTGTTCTCGTCGTCGGTGAGTTCGTACGCCTCTTCGAGAAGTTCAATAGACTCCTGCAAATCAGCCCGCTCGCTGCTATCCAGAAGTTCGTCAATACGATCTTGATTCTCGAGTTTCTGGCTCTTCCAGACCGTATTACCGTCGAGGTCGATAGCCCGATACCGTTCGTCACCATCGAAGAGGTACAGAACGAGTTCGCCATCGATCTCTCCGAATTCTTGTGAAGGGCCGTTGAGATTCGGCGTCTCGAACTCCGTGATGAGTTCCTCGGACTCGATATCGAAGATGTATACCGAGCGGTCGGGATTGTAGGTTGCTGTGGAAGCATATTGACCGTCCTCGGTAATCGAACACTCCCAGATGTTCGCATCGAACTCGTACTCGATGATTGGCTGACCATCAGGAGCGACAACATTGAGTGTCCCAGCGAGATCTTGATTATCAGCTTCGCCGATGTCGGTAACAACGACGTGCCCGGTGTTTGCGACGGCAACGTTTTCTGCACGAGTTACGGCGAAGGCGTGTTGAACCTCCCCGTCCCCTCTGACTAAGACGATTGGAGCGCCATCGTTCATTCCAGTTCGCCCGTACAAGCACCGCCACTCCCCATTTGGCGATGGCACTGACGAGAAGGTGACCCGCTCGCCACGAAACTCTCCCTGGATGAACTCCTTGTCTAATGGGCTGTCAATCACGATATCTGGTTCCGGCCCAGAGACGTCCTTCGATTCCGAATCGGTGTCGTTCCCCGAACCGAATAACCGACTAAGCAATCCCATAACACTAGTCACTGACGAATATGTGATAAAGGCCCACAATGGTTCTGACAACAACAAACGCCCCCTGCTTTTCGATTAAGACAGCACGATTAAGCGTCTCTATAGTGCGGAGGAGGGCGTGTTTCCGAAAAATAATGAAAGGGAGGTTGTATTGGTGAAGTAAATGGACCCCATTGAAGAGGCCCTCGATAATGCCAATACATCCGCTAGCGATGATTTCGGTTTCCGGTCAGCCTTGCATACATTAAAGCGACAAATCGATGGGGAAGTCCGGAACGATCTTCTCTACAATATTGCTCTTCTCGAATCCACCGACGCCGAACATCCGCTACTGGAAGCACTTCGAGGCTACCAACGTTGGGAGAACGAGCAAGACTACGAGAACGGAGCAGAGCACGCCCTGAAGAAATACGAAGAGGGAATCGACCAAGCCCTTGATGACTGCTGGTTTCACGTAGCGAGCTGGTCCCTCGCCGCGTACATCGATCTCGCTGACTCATTGAGCCACGAAGACCGGTTACAGCAGGCCGTCGACGACGCTATCGAATTGCTCGAAGAGCAGTATTCAGAGTTCGATACAGACGAGGGGAGTGCGGGACGCATCTTGGATGCGATCTCGGAAGCGGACCTTCGATCGATTGATTCAGCAACACTTGATCGACTTGTCGAGTTCTCTTGGGCTCGTGCGGAGTACACCAACAAGCAACACAACTACCATGCGCAGCGGAATTACCTCCATCGTATCCGTCAAATCCAGGAACAGAGGGACGGATCAATCGAAGATGTCCAAGAGGGACTGATTGAGTCCTATGAGAACGAGATTGAGTTCCAGAAGACGCGAGGTCACTTAGTGACTGCAACGACGATAGAGGAAGCACTGAAAGAGTGTGAGTCGTTTGCCGATGAGGAGACGCTCAATCGATGGCGGCTTGTAAAACGCAGGGAGAACCGAAAGGGAATCGAGCAGGAGATGAAGCCTGTTGGTGGTGAAGTCCCTGATGAAGTTGCCGAGAATTTTACTTCTATTGCGAACACTCTAGTTGAAAATTTCGAGAATGCTGCCAGCGAGTTCTCGCCCGAACAGGCGTTCTTGGGTCTCGTGAAGGTCCCTGTCTTTCTTCCACATCTTGATGACGAACCCTCCGAATCTGGGGTGCAGTCCGGAGAGGAGGAAGAAGGGGAGAATTGGTTTCCGACAGCTTCGCTCACCGATATCTTCCCACGACGGCATATGACTCATGAGGGAGACTCAGTCTCCAGCGAAACATCAGATATCGATGTTCCCGATGGGTATTCCGCTGAGGCACGATTATCGGTCGGGTTGACTGCCCGGGTATTGTATAAACTCATCAATCAAGGGTTGATCAAGGAGCATCACTTCTTCACGTTGCTTGAGTCGATTGACGGGGCGACTGTCGATGACAAAGCCTTCCTGACGGACTTCATCATCGCGTTCTTCGAGGACCGACATGCAGAGGCGGTCCATCTCGGGATGCCCCGTCTCGAGGGAGTAATAAAACACCAGTTGGAGGCCTCGGGCACTGCGATTACTGCGTCCATTCGCGGCGAGGATCTTCCGAAGACGTTTGGTGGATTGATGAATCGGTTGGACGGGTTGCTGGACGAGGACTATGTGAAGTTTCTACGGTTCAGATACCACGACGCTACTGGGGAGGCGCTGCGGAATCGTACTGCGCACGGTGAACTCCGGTATAAGGAGGCTCACTACGATTTCTCGGCGTCACTGCTTGTGGAGATCTTCCGGAGTGCGGTGTATATTAGTGAATTAGATCAAGAGTAGTTGGTGTAGGGGAATACGGCTCTGTGAACCCTCCAACCTGGACAGAAGTCGCGTTCTGAATAGTGGAGACAGGCGAGAGTATGTGTCAGTGGTGATTCTTGAAACCCTTATTCATCAGTATTACTATCACGCGGGCTTCTCGCGCATGAATCGAATCCAGAACAGCGCGAAGATTCCGAGCACGAGCCATTCGATGAAGATGATTGTATTCGAGATTGCGGCGTTGAGGTAGCCGAAGAGGTCGGTAGCTCCCGAAAGGAACGAGGTGGGCGAGACGCCATAGGAGTGGGTCTCCAGGTAGTACTGGGACCGAGAATCGCGCCAATTATCGCCGGCAAAGTGGGCACGGACGAGCGTCCCCGAGAGAGGAACTGTCGCTCGACCGTTCGCATCTGTCGTCACGTTTTGTACGCTGGCCCCATCGAGACTGACCAGTCGATTCGGGATCGGATTTCCGGCAGAATCAGAGAGGAACACCTCGGCTGTCCCAGCGCTGTGGTTCATCGTCACCGTGAGTCGTGACTCCTGATACCGGACGACGCTCACAGAGGTATCGACCGGAAGCCCCCAGACATCGCCTGCCTGCGCACTCACGGTCTCGCCCATCGTTCGATCCAGACTTTTCAGGATGCCCGCGTACTGGTCGTAGAGGTAGGTCGGCTTCGTGTTCTCCGGGGCGACGATGGTACTCGGCAGCGACGCCGCTGGAACTGATCGGTTCTGAGCGACGTACGTCGTCTCCCACCAGATACGCTGGTCTGCGGTTTGTTCCGCGAGGACACTCACGTTCCCGGGACTCATCCGATATCGGAGCATCGCTGGATAGGCCCCGTTGTACGAATGGGAGGCTTCAACTTGGGTTGTCCCGCTCTGGGTTCGCTCTTCGACGTGCGTATTCCGAGAGACAGAGTAGAATCGCCACGGCGCCGTGACGTACATCGTCTTTTCGCCGATCTGGATTTCCACGTCTTCCCATGCAGCTGCGCCAGCTGCGAGTCCCTGCTCGCCGCTCCAATTGACGGCGACGATGTCTCGACCCGGTCGGTCGTACACCTGAACGTCGATGGAGAGGTCGTCGCTGTTGACCGTCTCGATGGGAACCGAGTACTGGAGTTCGACCGTCCGGTTGACCGTTCGTCGGTTGTTCCACTCGGAACACTGTGCGCTAGAGACGCCGTAGTGAGTCTCCATCTCGACCTCTATTCGAAGTGTCGCAGTGAGGTCGTAGTTCCCCGGTGGGAGCCGACGAGGTCGAGACGTCGTGTAGTTCATCGTCGTCCACATCCCCGGTCGCGTTCGGTCGAGGCTGATGTTCCCCGCTGTGACGTTCACGATCGACGCGTTCGAATCGATGAGCCGGTAGTTGGCCCAGCGCGTCAGGGGATAGGTGTGATTGTGGGTGACCGTCGTGTTGCCCTGCTTGTGGTGGTGGGTGATCGTGCAGGTTCCGCTCTCGCTGTAATCGGCTGGCTCTTCGATGCGGTAATCCCACGGGACGTAGGTGGTGAGCTGCCAACTCGGGGTGACGTACCGGCCGTCGTGCCAGACACCAGGGATAACGTCGATGTTCCCGACGTACGCATCGCGGACGAGCGCATGAGAGCCGGGCTGCCACTGGAGGTTGACGTTCGCGCCATCGGTGGTCGGGAATACTTCGATACCGTTCTCGGTGGGCACGACGGACGTACTTCGGGCAGCGGACTCACTGGGGGCCATCTCGGAGTGCTGGAGGAGTGATTCGATGATCTGGATCTTCCGCTCGATAACGGTGCTGTAGTACGAGGAGAGGACGAGCGCCTCGTCTGGATTCGTGACGGTGAGGTTCCCGTCGACGCGCTCGACGTCTGCGTTGTACACCGGATTCCACCAGCCGTTCGGATGCCTGACTTCGACAGTGTACTGGCCGTCGTTGCTCGTGGCTCGACTCGGGTCGCCGGTATAGATCGGGAGAATTCGGAACTCGCCGTCCCACCAATCTCGGAGGGTTGTCCACTGGTCACGGTACGGTACCTGGACGAATCCGTGGAGGCCGGATTGGTACATATCGGACTCGTTCGCGATGAGCAGTGCGTCGCGTGATTGGATGTTCGAGTCCCAGAGCTGGACCGGCTGGGTAACCACGGTCCGGTTCACTTCGGTGATCGTTCCGTTCTCGCCGTACTCGTAGACCTGGACGACACTGGACCCCCGGCCTGGGTCGGGGTCGTTACTCGCCAGCACCCGGAAGGTGTCGTCGTAATCTTTCTCGACGCCGGGTTCTGGACTGGGGATGAGTAGATCGCCTGCCGCTGCGCCGATGACTGCGCTGGAGACGAGTAGGAAGACGACGCCGGCGACGACGAGCCGTGTCTTCACGAGTGTTCCAGGAAGACTAAGCGGAGGTCGACGCAGTCGTTTCGTGAATCGGGCTACTCGACGAAGTTTCGAGGGGGACAAACGACCCTCGCGAGACTTATCCGAGGACATACTGCAGGAGGTCCACGAACGTTCCGAAAGCGGTCCCGACGACGAACAGCCCGCCGCCTGACATCGCGAGCCGTCGGCCCCAGGCACGACGATAGAGGCTGTGGCTCCCGAGCCAGGCCATCACGCCCAGGACCAGCAGGACGAGTCCAGCGTAGACGAATACTGTCGCCGTCCACGGTGGGAAGTCGAGCATCGAACTGAAGTCCACGACTGCGAGTATTGTCTCCGGACGCAGCTGCTGGAATACGAAGAGAGACAGCCATCGGAGGTCGGTGAACGAACCAAAGACATCACCAACGATGTAGAATCGTTCGATTGGGATTGCCAGTGGTCCCGTAACGGGGAGCAACAGGTCAGGCAGGCGCTCAAGGAAGCCACCAGCGAACGGCGGCGGGAGGTGGAACTGGTGAGGTGTCAGCATGGTCGTCGCTATCGACGAGGCTGTACCGCGAGAAAAGTCCTCTAAGAATGCGGAAATCGCAGGCTTGCGCCTGCCGCAACAGTGCGCTGTACGCAGTATTACGCCATACGCATTCCTGAAATAAACAAATGGGTTCCTCGCCGAGGAGTGGTGTGATGCACTACCAAACAGTACCCACAACTGGGGCAGTCCTGTCGCTCCCCGCCGGCACGATGCTACCAGTCGTGACTGCAATCGAACTCTCGTTCCTGAGTGACGGCTCGCTAGCCGAGTGTGCCAGCTGAGGGTGGTGAGTTGAGAATGCCTGAAATCGAGATTCGGTTCAGAAACGAGACCGAGTACCACCGACTCAGAACCATCCGAGACAAGTACGGCGTGCAGTGGCGTGGGATGCTGATTCAAGGAGCCAAGCGCCTCGAAGGGCGCGAGACCTGGTTCACCGACCAGAAGAGGGGTGACGCTTCGACTGAAAGCCCCCGGAGCCACGTATCGGAACGGTCACACGGGCAAGAGCCGCGAAGACGAGAGGAACTCCCCGAGTCCAGTAGGCATGATAGTCCAGGTGGCTCTGCTGAGGGCCACAAACCGACTTCTTCGCTGTTCGATTCCCGAGGGTCACTCCGAACGCTCGACACCGAAGCACATCACGAGCGCTCGTCCGTCGACGAGTTCAATCCAGTTGAGGTCGAGCGATGACGTCGACGAGAATCATCATCAAGGACGACGAGCAGTTCGAACAGTTAGACGCGGTTCGTGAACGACACGGCGTCAACTGGCGCGGGATGCTGATCAAGGGAGCCGAACGGCTGGAAGACGGCGGTGTGCTTCCGACGGAAGAGGAACTCTGTGACGGCGAGGAGGTCGAGTAGATGCCCGATCCTGTGCCCGTCGCGAGCAACCTCCTGGAGTCGAAGTTCCTCGGCTTCTCGGTGAAGCGACTCGCCGAATCCTTGGCAATCCCGTTAGCGCCGTGTGCCGTTCTCTATACGGTTGGCTTCCCACTTCTGTTCACGTTCCCGCTGTTCGTCGTCGGCATCGGAATCGGCGGGTTGATCTTCATGAAGACACCGCCCGGACAGCGTCCCCTCCGATACGCTCATGCGGTGTTTCACTTCAAGACGGGGTCGAACGTCTACGTCTGGCGTCATCCCGATCCGGAACACGGCGATCTCGGTATCGGCGTGACGCAAGACGAGTGGCTCACCCAACCGGGACCCCCAGGTTGGGGAGAGTACACTGCGAAGACTAGCGGAGCGGACCTCGCCTATCAGGGCGTCCTCGACGCAACGCGACCCAATCTGGATGGTTCGTCGATGGAGGAGGAGCAATGAATCTCCAGAGTAGCGTGGGCAGTGGCGAGCAGTCGACGCTTGACCTGCTCAACTTCGAGAACGTCCGAGATGGCGGCGTTATCGAAACGCCCACAGCGTACACGATGCTCGTCGAGATCGAGCCCCGTGAGTGGCTGACGCTCTCCGAAGAGCGACGGACCAGCCTGTACATCTCGTACATGACGTTCCTCCGGGGACTGCAGTTCCCGACACAGTTCCTGACGCTGACGACCCGGTTCGACGGCGACCGCTACCTCGAACGCTTCATCGGCCCGAATGCACTGGGCGCACCAACGGGACAACCGACAGCCATCCCGGAAGCGGACGATGTTGAGGCCCCGGACGAGGTCGTCAAGGACCCCGCCACTGACGGCGGCGTCGCTACGGCGGGCGTAACTCCACAGCCACACATCGACCACGTCGCTGACTCGGCGCTCCTCGAATACGGACGCGTTGCTCACGCGGAGTGGCTGGACCGAACGATTGCGCTCGCGAACGTCCGAGATCGTCGATTCTTCGTTGCCGTCGCGGTCATGAAGGGAGAAGACGACGAGGGCGGTCGATTCGACGCGATTGCGGATGCACTCCCGTTCGGAGGCGGTGCGAAGAACGTCGATGACGAAGAGCCGTATCTCGACGAGGTCTGGGCTCGCGTTCAGCGAGTCGCCTCACAGCTCCCTCGGACTCGCGTCGAAACCAATATCCTCGATGACAGAGCGAAGGTTCTCGACGTCCTTTACCAGGTCTATCGAGGACAGGAGGCTCCGATCTCCTTCGAGCATAGCGTCTTCACCCAACCCGATGAGAAGACGCTGACCGATCCAGCGACTGGTGAGCGGTTAGATCTGGAAGCGGCGTTTGACAGCGCCGATCGAGAAGAGGCGCTGCTCGAACCAGATGATGACGCGGATCCGCGTCCGGAGACAACGGGTGACCTCCCGTATGGTGGTCGGGTCCAAGAGGAGTACGTCGAACAGGTCGACAACTCACGGATTCTCGCGTGGTACGCCAGAGCCGTCGGTCCCATCGGTCGAGGGAAAAACTACCGCTCGCCGCTGTCGGTGTACGCTGGCGTGGGGTTGTTCGCTGCGAGCCTCCTGTTCGCAGTGGTCGCGCTCGGGACGTTCCTCGGGAGCGGTCAGCCGGGATCGGAGTCCTACTGGGTCGTCCGCGAGGCCTCGTTCGGACTTGCAGCGGGAAGCCTCCCGATCTTCCTGCTGAGTCTTGCTGTCCTGCTTCCATCGAGCCGGCGTGCGTCCATCGTGGGCTTCGTCGGCGTCGGCGTGACCGCTGTGGCAGTCTACCTGTTCAGCCAGGCGTATCCCTTCCAGTGGGATAGTACGCCGACGGCGTCGACGGCGTTCGTCGTCGAGGTGTATGCAGTCGGGTTGCTCCTCCTCGTCGTCGGTGTCGGCCTCGCCGTGCGCGGTCGCAGAAGCGTTCTCGAACATTTCGAGGAGATGAGTGAGCCGACAGACGAGAGTCGAGACAGCGAATCTCCGACGGAGGAAGCAGATGTCTGAGCTACCCGGGCTTCGCCGGGAGGCGGTTACTCTGGCTCGACCTGAGCTGGAGGGACAGAGATGATCAATCGAATCACGCAAGCGTTCAGTAACGACTCACCGGAAGACGGTGACGAACGACTCCCGATAGATGGGCTGTCGGGTGACGAAACACAGCACGCTCTCGACTACCTGAATCTCCTCGGTAAGGAGACGACGACTGAGAACATCGAGTGGGCGGCATACCAACTCCAGGCCGACGACGTCGACCTCGCGACGCCGATGGAGACAATGAAAGAGCGCGGGGAACTCGATAAGCGACTCATCGCACCGCGAGTCGTGCAGGACTATCCGGAGTTCCAAATCCGCGACGACCGAATCTCACAGATTCTGACAGTCACCTCGTTCCCCCGAAAGGTGGGACTGGGCTGGCTCGTCCCACTCACGCTCGCAGATGTCGATCTCCGACTCTCGTTGCACGTTCGACCACGAGCCGCGAAGGACGTTCGTCGACAACTCCAGAAACGCTACACACAGGCAGTCACGTCGGTCGCGGTGAAGCAGAAACGCGGTCGGACGGACACATATCAGGACGAACTCGAACGACAAGATCTGGAACGACTTCTCCAGAATACCATTCGAGGAACGACTAAGCTCTACGACGTCTCGATCTATCTCGAACTCGTCGCGGACACCCAGGACGAGCTGGACGAGATGCTCGACCGTGTCGAAGCCATCCTCGCCGAGCAAGACGTCGACCTCAGTCCGGTCAAGCACCAACAGCTGGACGCGATGGGCTCCGTCGCGCCGCTCGCGACCGACACGATCAACAACACCCATCCGATCCAGCTCGAAGCGCTGGGGACGTTCTTCAACCTGGTCGAGCCGTCCATCTACGACCCGGAGGGCGTCCTGTTTGGGTTCGACGATACGAAGCGCCCGGTCATCCTCGACCGCTACGCGCTATCAGGACACTCGATGGCGATCTCCGGGAAGACCGGGTCGGGCAAGAGCTACTTCCGGAAGATGGAGATCTACCGTCGCTTGCTCGGCGACCCAAACGTTCAGTGTATCCTGTTCGACCCGGCCGGCGACGACTATCCACGCTTCGCTCAGTCGCTGGGCGGCGAGGTAATCCGTTTTGGTGGGAACTACACGGTGAATCCGCTGGACATCTCGCCACCTGCTGAGGCGGAGTACGAGGGCGGTGAGGACACGTACGCGCTCACGATTCGGTCTGTCATCGAGATGCTGAACACGCACCTCGAACAGCGTGACGGGATGTCTGCTGGCGAGGAGGGCATCCTGATTCAGGCAGCCCACTACGCGTATCTCTCGAAGGGGATCATCCTCGGAGAGTTCGATACGTACGGCAATGAATCGCCAGTCATCGACGACCTGATTCGGGGCGTGAACGTCATCGCGACCGGCGGTATCGAAGTCGCAACCGAAGCCGGCGTCATCGACGATGAAGAGGTGGAACACTTCCGAGCGCTCGGTGTGTTCGGTGACGAACTTGATGATGAATCCGGGAGCAGTGCGGCTGCAAAGGGTGTCCCGTTCTCGGACACGATTGTCACCCCGACCGAGCATCACGTCGCACTTGCGACCTCGCTCCAACCGAAGTTCGAGTCGTTCAAGCCCGGCGGTATCAACCACAATCTGAACGGTCAGACGAACCTCGACCTCTCCTCTCGACTGGTCGTGATGGACATGAGTTCGTTCGCAGACACGGGCGAGATGCCGCTCATCCTCCACGCGATGCTCTCATGGGCGTACCTCGAGGCCAAGCGCTCGCCGTACAAGGTGGACGTGACCTTCGACGAGGCACACTACCTCCTGGGCCGGCCAGCCGCACGCGACCTGATCAACCTCTACATCCGGCACGCCCGCCACTACGAGGCGGGCCTGACGCTGATGAGCCAGACAGCCCACGAGTTCGTTCGGACGCCTGAGCGCCGTGAGGTGTACGAGAACTGTGACGTGAAGTGCCTGTTCTACGCCGAATCCGTCTCCGAGGAGACCGCCGAGTACTACGGGCTGTCCGCCGACGAAATCCGATTCATCCAGACGGCGGCGCGTGGACAGGACTCGGACTACTCGGAGTGTCTGCTCGCGACGAGTGTCCACGGTCGACGCCGTCTCGAAATTCGAAGCGGCCCGTTCGAACACACGGTCCTTGACGACGCGCTAGACCCGTGGGACTGGCTCGCCGGCGTCGAAGGTGTCGATCTCGTCGAGGGTGAGGGTCATGCTCGAAACGTCGAACTCCACGAGGACCTCGACATGACCGACCTGCCCCACGTGATGAATCGAGACATGGACCTCCAGATGGCGATGGAGGCTGATTTCGACGACGGTCTCTCTGTCGAGATCGACGAACCAGCGATAGACGCCAGCGATGTAGATCCGGATGGGCCAGCCGGGGCAAGCGAGAACGGGAACACCCCGGAGGAGGCATGAACTCGTTACTCTACACGACGGGGATCACTCGCATGACGCAGCCGGGCGGAAGCGTCGACGACATTGAGGATCAGGCCGATGGGTGATCTCCTAGACCTCGGCTGGATTCCCGACGCTATCGCTCGGGCGCTCTTCGAGTTCATCCGCTCGATGCTCGTGAGTGCGATCAACTTCATGTTCAACTTCGGGCTGAAGCCATTGCTGAACATCGATCCAGCGATCATGAGCAGTGCCCAGGTCACGACCGCCTGGGACGACGTCTTCCGTCTCTCGATTGCATTGCTCCCCATCCTGATTGCCGCCGGGTTAATCGCGATGCCGTTCAGTCAGGACCGCGAAGCCTCGCTCTGGAACATGGTGGCCCGCGTGGTCGCTGTTATCTTCTTCATCGCGATCTCTCAGCCGCTGTTCGGGTTCCTCATCGAAGCCTCGAACGCCGTCACGAATGCGCTTGCACCAGCGACGTTCGTCCTCACGTTCAACGCCGACCTCGGCGGGAGCTGGGGATCCACGCTCGGACTTGGCGTCGAGGTCGTCGCGCTCCTCGTGGCAGTACCGCTGATGCTCATCGCAACGATCCTTGCATCTGTCCTGCTGGTCCTCCGGCAGTTCATTGTCGTCACGGTCGCCGTGGGTGCGCCTTTCTTCGCCGTTCTCTGGTACGCGAACTGGGGGCCGATGAAGGCTATCAGCAACTTTGCTGCGACGTGGCTTCGAATGGGCGTGTACGCCCTGCTCGTCGGCCCGATCATTGCGCTGGTGATGCGCGTGTTCAACGTCATCGCGACCGGTGGGATCTCCGCAACCGGCGACGTCGCCGACTTCTACGTTTCGGCAGCATTGGCGTTGATCTTCCCGATCATCCTGTTCGTCGTGATCTGGAAGACCATCGGTTGGGCAGGCCAGCCGCTCGGCGTCGACGCCGCATTCACCATGACGGTGGCCGCCGCAATCGCAGCCACCGGCGTCGGTGCAGTCGCTGTCGGCGCGGGAGCCGGGTCGGCGGCTGTCAGCAGTGCCTCTAGCTCTGGATCTGGAGCAGCGGGTGGTGGGAGTGCCGGCGGGGCAAGTAGTGGCGGAGCCGGTGTCGCTGGAAGCGGAGGGACCGCGTCGGATCCATCTGCTTCCACCGGGAACTCGACCGTCGGCGGCACGATGCGGAGTAGTATCTCAGATGCGCTAGGTACTCGAGAATCGGCCGTTGAGGACAGTGTCGATTCAGCACCCGGATTCTTATCTAAAAGAAAAGGCTCCGTTGCCGGGTTAGTTTCTGCTGCCCCAGGAGTGAACGCGGCACGATCTCATGCGAGCCGGGCTGGATCCACCGCAAAGAAGCTGGGTTCACGAGCGAAGAGCGGTGGATTAGGTAGCGCTCGTAAGGCAATTGGGTCGGAGAGCATCGACAGTCATCGAAGAGCGATCAGTCAGAATCTTGCTGCTGCCGATGAGGCCGATGCGAACCGCGACTTCCTGACTGAGGCGTACCAGGATGGCGAATTCGATGTCACTGAGGCTTCCAGTCGGGGGATTCTGACTGGTGCTGAAGAGCCAGCAACTGGAGTCTCCACCGTGACTCCCGATGCTGAGGGCAAGGTGACCTACGAGACCACATCTGGCGGGAGTACAACCATCGACATTAACGATAGAGCCCAGAGCTTCAGTCAGCAGGCTGCGGCGCTCAGAGATGACGCCTCCAAGTCGGCCAGGAGTGTGAAACGACTTCGGACTGCACAGAGCGCGGCGAAAGCTCCAGGACGAGCTGCGATCACGACTGGTCGAGCCAGCAAGCAAGTCGGGAAGACAGGTGTTAGGGCCGGGAAGGCAAGCGGAATCGTCTTCGCAGGGGCAATGACGCGAAGCCCATACGCAGCGTACAATATGGGAAAGCGGGGTGGAAAACACCTCATCGGCCCTGGAAACGACGAGTTGGCTGATCCAGCAAGTGAGGCAGACATCGACTGGGCAGCCCAAAGAGAGGGGCCGAATCAAGCCTCCGATCCTCCGTGGGAGAATGATGGTGGAGGTGAGCAATCAGAGACGCTTTGAAATTCCGCCTGGGACGACGACCCGACCACCTCCCACGGAGCGAGATGTTATAGCGTAGTAACGGCATAGAGTGTGTGTAGAAGCCCATGAGTACGTCTTTCGGTGACGTACTCAGCGTACAGAGGGAATCCTCGTGAGCCGATGAAACTCCTCAACACCGTACTCTCCGTCATCATCTTCCTCGGTATATTCGCCACCATCGAGTACGTGACCTACCGAGTAATGGAGCGTGATCACAAGAAGCGGAGCATATACCGGCTGTTCTTTATGATTGGTTGGTCGGCGTTGGCGCTTATTCATATGTGGGTGGTCGCTCCCTGGCTCAATCTCCCTCCAACCGCTGTAGTCGCACTCGGGCTCGGGATTTTGATTGTCTTTGTCGCAGGGGGGATTGGCCTCCCCGTGTTCAAGTCAGTGGATGCCATCGGACTCTATCCATTCGCGTTGGTGTATGAGATATTCGTCGTCCTGTTGCTTTCCGCAGAGGCTGTGTCATGGGCTGCTTCTTCTCTTCCAGTTCCTCAGTTTAGATTCTTCTCGGCAGTCGTTCCAGCTGACGTTCTGATACAGGCGGCTCTCGGATTGGTTGTTTCTGCCTCGATCGTCTCGGCGTTGTACTACAATCCCCGAGGAGAAAACGGGTACTACTACGCTACTGGCCGTCATGTAACGCCGAACGTCGATTACGACAAGTTCAGACAGATCCAGCGAGAAAGTGAGACAGGTCGGGATGAGCCGGACTCGTCGAATGTTACCAGCTCAGACAAGACTCAACGTCACTCCCAGACCTCCAGAGTACCAGCGAAAGCAGCTACCGACGAATTCGAGTACGACTGGATGAACTCAGAGATTGGCTTCAACGACGTTGGGGGCTACTACGAAGTCAAGCAGCGGCTCACAGACGAGGTTGTACAGCCAATTCATGCAGCGACCCAGGGTGACGAACGCTTCGACCGTTTCGGTATCGAGCCGTCACGAGGGATTCTCCTCCACGGACCGCCAGGAACTGGGAAGACTCTGTTTGCTCGAGCGCTAGCAGGAGAACTCGCTGTCCCGTTCGTCGAGTTAGGCCCTGCTGACATCACGAGTAAATGGATCAACGAGGGGCCACAACGAGTTCGCCAGTTGTTCGAAGAAGCTGAATCGGTCGGCCCTTGTGTGATCTTCCTCGACGAGGCCGAACATCTCCTCGGCGGTCGCGATGTCGGCGCCGGCGGAGCTCACGCTGAAGACCGGAAGATTACGAGCGAACTTCTGGTTCACCTCACTGCAGACGATCGAACGGCCATCGTTGTCGGAGCAACGAATCGCCCCGAAGACATCGATCCAGCGATTCTTCGACCAGGACGATTGGCCACGCATATCGAGATTGGTCTTCCCGAAGAGGAGAGTCGTCACTCGATTTTCCAGTCGAAACTGCAGGGGGTTCCACACGAACTCTCGGGTGATAGTTTTGCAGATCTCGCAAGGCGGAGTCGCGGTCTCAGTGGTGCGGATATCGAAGAAGTAGTCACGAAAGCGAAGCGGAATGCGGCGACGCGAGATGCTGACAGGGTTTCTCTAGAAGACTTCCCGAGTATCAAGGACCTCGATGTGACCAGTAGGTCATCCTCCACTAACCGAACTCCACAAGTCGGTTCTGGCGATGTCGACTGGACCGATTCTGCATCAGACGACGATTCTGCCGTCGGGTTCCAGTGAGATTTAGTCGAGGAAAACAAAGATTCCATTGCGGTTAGTTACCCCACAAAACCAAACAAGTTCTGATCCGTGGGGTAACTCTTGTGAGAGCGAATATGCCCTCATTCCCTGAAGAGATATTCTAGCCAACGAGACCCTGTTCGGGAGATTATGAGTAGCGAAACTGATATTTGAGTAGGGTATCATCTCATCCGTAGATGCCGAGCTTTCTCAAAATTCAGGGGTTCGTGTTCGATACGCAGGCACTGAAGGATGCGTATCTAGCGGTTCCACCTGCGGCGCGATCGTCCAACAAGGGGTACGATGAGGCAGCGCTCGAAGCGCTGATCCGGTATTTTGCTGACTGGTGGCCTGCCCGTGAAGAGTCATTAATGGCACAACCAGAAGAGACGTTGGAGTCCTTGTCCGGCGATGAAAAGAGAGAGCTCTACAACGAATTTACCAAGCGGTTAGCCAGGAATCTCGAAGAGCAGTACAGCAGAGATATTGATCAAGAGAAATTTGAAGGGTTTCTCCACCGAATCACACAACAACCTGTACCGAAGCCACTTGGAACGTTCTTCTTACGCTGGTTGTGGCGGTTTTCGAAGCAGTTGCATGAGTACGACCAGACGCTGTTTTCTGGTACAGAGCAGCTCGAAAGGTCTGGTGATTCAGATATCGACAATCCTGACGAGGTCGGACTAATACCAGCAATCCATCGCCTTCCTGGAGAATACCTGGAGACGAAGCACGCTCAGTACGAGGGTGATATCAAAGTCAATCAGATCCGGTTCAGCGCACTGGAAAGGATCCGGCAACAGGGTTTGTTGTCAGAAGAAGATCTGCAGACGTTCGTGGATGAAGAGAATACAAAGTATGACACTGACATCATGCGGGCGTTCGATTCATTCAGCGTTCTCGGTCAACTGTACTTCGACTATTTCCGCCCGCGTGTCAGTGCATATTTAGACGATATTACGAGCGCTCTGATTGAGGAGGTGGGAATTGACGAAAGTACGGCTCACGTCGTCGATTTCCTCGCCCCTCGAAATATCCTTAGTGACGACGCTTGGTTTGCGATCTATCCCGAAAGCCGTGGGAGCAAGGGCAACGCGTACCAGTTGTTCATGGGGATTCAGTGGGACGGTGTGCGGTACGGGTTGTACGTTGGAGACGAACTATGTGAAGATGGATGGCAAGACCGAGTCGACATCGAGACCATCACCGAAACCGACGCGCTGACTCTGGATCTCTTGATCGACAAATTCGATGAAGTGCTGCCGGAGTACTATCGGTTGAATGAGATTCAGAGTGTTGACCCACCAGAGCGGCCGCCAGAAGACGTGGTTGAGACGGTGACGCGACAGTTGGAGTCTGCAAAGCAGGTCGTGTTCTATGGACCACCGGGAACGGGTAAGACGTTCGAGGCGAAGCGTTTTGCCGAGTGGTGGGTTTTCGACCAGAGCGACGGGAAGCCGCGCGATGAACAGGTTGCGTCCGTAACGTTCCATCCCTCGTTTTCATATGAAGACTTCATTGAGGGACTGACTGCTGAGGCTACAGAAGATGGCGACGTCCAGTACCAGATCGAAGACGGGGTGTTGAAGCGTGTCGCGGAACGGGCCCAACAAGCGTACGACCAGGCACAGGAGTCCAGCTCGGCCTCGGGCGAATTTAGCGAGTCTGGAAAAGCACCCCCGTATGTTCTCATTATCGACGAGATCAATCGCGGGAATCTCGCCCAAGTGTTCGGAGAAGTCATCACGTTACTTGAGGCGGACAAACGTGGGAGCTTTGAAGTTTCATTGGCTCACTCAGGTAAACAGTTCTCGCTGCCGCCTAATCTATACGTGATCGGAACCATGAACACAGCCGACCAGTCGATCGCGCTGGTGGATACAGCGCTTCGCCGGCGCTTCCGGTTCGTGGATTTCCCCCCGGATCTCGATGTAATCTGGCAGGAATACAACATGGAGGCGAACACACCGACCGCTGCAGTGATGCAGCCAGGCGCTGCAGGCTCTCGCAGAGAACAATTGTTGGGCGCGAGTGTAGAGGCGATATCGGAGCTTAATAAGCGGATTCTGCATGCACCCGAGCTTGGGAAAGGCAAGCAGCTCGGTCATACCTACTTGCTCGGACATGATTCAGCAATAGACGTTGTCGACGCATGGCGGTACGATATCCTTCCGCAACTGGAGGAGTACTATTTCGGCCAATTCGACCGGCTTCAGAACGACCTCCTCACGGAAACCGGCGAACGCCTCATCGACTGGGAAACAGAACAGATTCGGTCATTCGATGGCGAGTCGTTGTATATCGCGCTATGCCAGATTGCGCGAATCACCGATCCGACCCCGCTTATTGATGCATCAGAGGTCGTCGTATCTGACGGAGACGGTACATCGGTCGAGGGTCAGGATTCCTGGGCTGCCGGCGAGAAGACTCAAGAGGCATTTCGAGAGCGCATACGAAGCAATTTAGATTCGGAAGCAGCAGAACGGGTCGAACGGCTGTTGGACGTCGGTGAGGACCTTGGATGGGTTGATACTGGCCGGGGAGATCAATTCCCAACCGCCCAGCTCAAAACCGACGACATCGATCCTGGTGTCGGCGTGATTCAACTCAATCAGGACGGCGAAATCGATTTCCGATGGGACTGGCTTTCGGGTCGCGAAGAGAATTCGCTTACTCCTGAATTCATAGATGATGCTGCATCCGTATTTGATGAGATTGACGGGTATGCACACACATGGAGTCCTGTTGAGGATGAGTTCGAATCACCGACGCTCGATGTCGCCACGTTAACCGACGAAGAGATGGACGCATTGGTTGAGGGGCTCCAGTCCTTCGCTCAACAGGCGGCAAACCAAGATGAGTGAGTTTGCTGTCAGCCACTTCGGACCCGTAGTTGACTCTACATCGAAGGATGAAACGGTTCCACCGTCAGACCCGATCTCGCTAGAGGAACATGACCAAACAATTCCATTTGAGATTGGTGAAGAAGATATTGCCTTTCTAGAACAACTTGAGGAGGAGTGTACGCCAGCACCGCTCTCTGTATCATATACAAGCGAGGGACTAGCGGTACTTTCTACGGGCTCGCATGTTGGTGTGTTGACCCTCCCAAGCGGAACGCAGGTGGAGGTAACACCGAAACGGTCCGTCACTAACCTACTCTGGGCACTGCAATATGCCTTCGATACCCCTGTCGAGTCAATTGATGTCGAGACAGAGTTTAGTGCTGCATCGACCTTTTTCGATGCGATCGCTGTATTGTTTCTCAGTGAGCTACGGACTGTTCTTGACCGGGGACTGCATCGGGAATACGTTAGGACGAACTCGGTTCGAGAGCACGTCACCGGTCGAATTGACGTCCAACGACAGCTTCGGCGATCGATAAGTGCACCAACGGACTTTGCGATCGAGCACGATGAGTTCACGGCGGATTCTGAATTGAATCGTGCTGTACTCACAGCGACTCGAGTCCTCACTCGGTTGGTTCGAGATACAGACCTCGCCAGCAGTCTTCGTGTTCAGGAGCAGCGGCTCCGGCAGTTTGTAACCCCTTCGCCAGTCTCGGTGGAGGCAGTAGAACGAATCGAGCTGTCGCGACTGAATGACCATTACGAGACTCTGGTAGACCTGACTCGGACTGTTTTGACACGTGATTTCTTCGAGGATGTTAGTGCTGGATCACAGCGGTCACTCGCTCTCTTCGTGAATATGAATTATATTTTTGAACGGATCGTAGAACGGGCATTTCGGGCGGCAGCGAAGGAACAGGGTGACTTGGTCGTGGAAGGGCAAGCGTCAATTCAAAACATCGTAGATGGACCACATGCCGTCTCGATGCGTCCTGATGTCGTCGTCAGAAATCGCGAAGGATCTCCGATTACGGTTGTAGACGCGAAATGGAAGACAGGTTCTGTTTCATCTGGAGACGTGTACCAGTTGACCTCCTATATCCTTGCGATGGAGACTGACGGAGTGCTGGTTTTCCCGGGACATCGAGATCGAGGATCAGAACAATCGAGGGTGTTAGACGCATATAGACTCCACTCGAGAACCATCTCCACAAATGCGTCTGTTTTTTCCTACGACGATTATGTCGATGCGCTCGAATCGGATGCGTCTGATTATCTCGTCGAAGTACTGTAGTTACAGGTCCTGCGTCACCGGAGAGAGTTTCTTCGTTTGGACCTGAGCGAGCGACTTTGAATTACCCCACAGATTAATATCAGTCACCCTCTGTGGGGTAACTATGGGAGAAGAAGAGTTAACGAAACCACCAGCGCCCGATCTCCCGAAATATCTTCGCGAGCCACTGGAGAAGCAATCGTCGGAGCGGCTCGAAGAGGTTGCGTCGTACGCGACCGAGTTGGCGGAATGGAAACGGCAGCAACGCCAAGATGAACTCGAACGTCGACGGGCTGAAGAAGAGGTCGACGAAGAGGACCTCGAGGAGCTGGAAGAACGTGAGATATCGACAGATCCTGAGGATTACGATGATGTCCCTGCTAGTGGGGCCTACATCACGGTGAAGACAACGAAACAGACCGGAGAGAGAAGTTACCGGTACTACTACTGGCAGTGGCGAGAGAGCGATTCGTGGAAGAACGAGTACATCGCACCGGTTAACCCGAGGTGAGAACGAGCTCGACGAGGCCAGAAACCGGGACCCTCTCCCCCTGTCATCGATGTGTAAAACCGTGAGAAGGGGGCGGGGGGTGAAGACGAGGTCATGCGAAAACGGACGGAACAGCCGCAGACACGGACGAGAGGTCGTGAGACTCCAGAAATAACATCTCTAGAAGTTATGACTCTAGTCTGACGAAGTTTTATGTAACCTCCGGATTAATCAGAACCGCAATGGACCTAGAGTGAGTGTCAGGTTGGGTAGTGTTCCAGCTGACCGAACGAGGTCAAACACTCTGAATGGCTGGTGTTCTACACCCTTCTTTCCTTGCTATCACTAGCGTTAGACGCTCTCTATATGATTGATACCGTTCGCTCTGTCGTCTCTACCCGTCCTTCATCGGTGATTTACACATCGATGACGGGGGGAGGGGGTTGCGGTATGGACTCGAGGTAATTCGTCGGGGAACTCTTCCCCTTCATTTGGACGAAGGCACCTTCAGATATCAGTAGAGTCTGATAGGAGTGCTCTGTACGATTGGCGACTTGGACTCTGCGTTCACTAATACCGAACGCCCTTACTCGATGTCGTGGAATCAGTCACTGCATCGAAACCAGTTACACTTCGATGACGGGGGGAGGGGCCAGGAACTTACACATCGACGACGGGGGGTGTGTCTCCACTCATACTCCGCGAAAACCGCCAACCTCAGTTCTGGTGGAAGTCCTTCAGCTGTGCGTTGACCACCGTTCGGAGAAGTTCCTCCTGTTCGGCAATACTCTCCAACCGGGTGTCCTCCGTGATCCGTTTCATAATCCCAGTGGGGTCACCCGTGAAGGTGAACTCCATGTACATCCCACCACCGCGACCTCGACTCTTCCTCGATGTCGAAATCAATCCGTACGTGGAAAGCTCCTTGACGTACTTGACGTATGTCTCCCGAGTCATCTGATCCGCGTCGAGTTCGTCAGTCACCCACTGATACACCTTGAATCCGACAGGGCTCGGAACCGAGCTCCCTGAACGCTTCGAGTAATGCGCGACGGCGGCAGTGGCGTACAGCGAGATCTTTTTCTGCGTCGTGAGCCCCTCGACGAGCTTCAGCGAACGGTCCTTGTCGATCTCTTCCTGAGACTCGCGGACGTGGTGTTCGTCGACGCCGTCATCACCACGTTCGTCGGCGAGATCGCCGGCGCCACGGAACAGGTCGATGGCCTTCCGAGCATCCCCGTGACTCTGCGCTGCGAACGCAGCGACGAGTGGAATCACGTCATCGGAGAGTGCATCCGGTCGGAAGGCGTCGCGACGATTCTGGAGTATCTCGCGCAACTGGTTGGCATCGTAGTCCGGGAAGTAGACGTCCCGTGGGTTGAACGAACTCTCGGCTCGGCCGTCGATGTCTTCCATGAACTTCGGATCGTTCGTCAGTGCCGCGACGGAGACTCTGCCTTCGATCTCGTTCGTATTACTGGCTCGTGAGAGCTGGTAGAGCAGCTTCGAGTAGGCGGGCTCGTCGTTAGCGCGGCGTCCGACCAAGAGGTCGATCTCGTCGAGGATGAAAATGACCGAGTCGTAGTGGGTGTTGATGAGTTCGTAGAGTCGTCGGTACTTGCGTTTCGTCGACACGCCAGTTTCGGGCACGCCCACTTCCGCGCCGACGTCCTTCGCGACCGTCTGGACGAGTTCGTAGACCGCCTGGTCGAGAGTGTTGATCGGCTGGCAGTTGATGTCGACGACACCGAAGCTCTCACCCTTCGATTTGCAGAGCTCGACGATCTGCTGCGTCACGGCGCCAATGATGAGTGACTTCCCAGTACCGGCGGGACCGTAGAGAAGCATATTCGGCGGCCGGTTTCCTTGCAGTGTTGGCTTCAGGAACGACACGACGGACTCGAGTTGGTCGTCGCGACCGACGATTCGCTCCTCGTCGATGATGGTGTCGGGCTCGACGAGGTCACGGTTGACGAAGACTGACCCGCCACCGTCCTCGTTGAGCATATCTCGAATCGACTGCTGTGTACTTCCGTCAGCGTCGTCTTCGGAAAGACTCAGAGACGCGTTGTCAGCAGCGGTATTGTCCTGAGTGGCGTCGGACGTGTCCTCTGTCTGTGATTGCGTTGCTTCATCTTCCAACGTAGATTGATCAGTGCCACCCTGATTGCTGCCGGCCATACTTCTGCTGTGTGACGGAGGTATTAAAAAGATTAACCTCCGTCGATGTATATCTCTCCGCGTCATTTGGGCTACTCCTCGCATTCGCCATTCTGGGGTTTCTCGGCTCAGTACCGGTGACGAAGTACATTGTTGTGGTTCTCCCCCCGTGTTCGAAGTGTAACAGCGGGCGGTTCGGCTGGATTTGGATACCCCCTGATATTGTCGTCCAAACTATTTGTCAGCCACACCCCCCGTCATCGATGTGTAACTCGCACATCTCCCGCAGTCCTCGACTGGAATCTTCCCCACACGTACCGCACCCCCCGTCATCGAAGTGTAAAAGTCGACTCCTGCATATAGATCTACGGCTCATTCGGTGCTGGAAGATAGTACGTTGCGACCGATTGCGGGTGATACCATCGCGGCGAATGTCGCAGAAACTGTCTTTACGTCTGCCAAGTAACCTATTCCCTAAAACGAGTCTGATGCCCTACTTAGCCCTCCTCGACGATACTCGAGTCATTCCTCCACAAGTAGACGATGGAGAGACCGTCTCCTGCCCTGTCTGCGAACAACCGATGGCAGTAGTGAAATCACACGAACGGGGGAACGCCTTCATTTCTCGGCATTTCCGTCACCACGAACAGGAACAGAGGTCTGAAATCTCTACAGAATCAGGGCAGGTCACGTTCGATGATCTCGCCACGACCGGCGAATGCCCTGGTGAGTCAGATGAGCATCTGAAGATGAAGTCAATCGCCTATGCTCGTCTCGAACACGATTTCCCCGACGCCACAGTAGAGTTGGAATCGGGCGTCGGTGACCGAATTGCTGACGTTTTGGTGACCTTCGACGAGCCCTGTCATCCGTATGGGAAGGGGATTGCTGTGGAGGCCCAGTATCGAAATCACGGAAAGGATATCGAGGCGGTCACGGAGCATTATCTCGACCGGGAGTACAGTGTCGCATGGCTCGATGAAGCTGACTTCACAGAGTACGACGTGGATCTCTCCGGTATGCTGACCGTCTGGCCCTACGTGCTTCCGAGTAGGACTGGAACCGAAGGCTATCCCGACGTGACGAGATGGCTCTGGCAGGAGAAGTCGGTCTCTGTGTCCATGGAAGTCCCGATCCCTGGTGAGTTCTGGGCCTCATTCGACAAGTCCGGAGAGTGGGTAACCGTCGCACAGCGCCGCATTCGTCAGAAGGGACGGGCGTGGGTAACGATTTCTCGCTCACCAACAGGGAATCTCACCTTCCAGCTCGGAAAGAAGGACTGGGGATGGAACGCAGATACGCATCGAGTCACGGTCCAGCTTGAACAGAGCGATTGTGCGGAATTACGGTCCTTTGTAGAGACACTCCAGCCGAAAGCGTTCGGTCAGGAACGTCCATCGGAGGCAGAGCGTGAACACCCCTGGCACGACCTCACCACCGCTTGGCTTGCGGGATCCCCCCGAGTAACGGCGTGGCTTTCAGCATCCCTCTCTCCAGATGGGGACGTCGTCCTCTCACTGGGGAAGAAACATCCCAAGGAAACCGACCGGGTCACGGTTCAGGTCGATGAATCCGTCGTCACAGCGCTCCGAGAATTAACCGACCTGCTCGAGACAGCCTTCGAAATAGAACCCGGCTGAAAGATGAAAACGTGGACTCTACTCTCAGCCAATCGACTACATCATCAGATCGACCATCTCACGTAGCTCGGATTTGATGTCGTCCAATTCGTCTGAATCCCACTCGAATCGTTCCTCAACGCCGGCGTTGGTGAATCTGAGAGAGGCTCGAACACGCCGGCTCGGATCGTGCTGGAAGAGGGCCAGTGCGTACGAGAGCATCTGTGGCCGGTAATGTGCCGCCAGGTTTTCCGATGTCGTTGCTGAAAGGTCGTTGGTCTTGTAGTCGATGATGTGATACCGGTCTGGCGTGACGAGCAGGCGGTCGATATCGCCGACGATTCTCGATTTGTCCAGACGTGCCATCACCGAGTACTCATCGTGGACTGCTTCGAGAGTAACCGAAGCCTCGAGATCGTCGACGAATCGAATCGCGTCTTCTGCGTGGTCGATTGCCGCGTAGATGTCGTCCGCTGTCGGTTCTTCACCGGCCATCTGACTCACTCGTTCGACGAACGATTCCCATTCGTCTCTCGGCGGGCGAAGCTCGTTCAGTCGATGGACGACAGTTCCGAATGTGGTCGGGCTGAGGCCTGGTGATTCTTCACCCGCTGCGTATGTGTGTCCGCCACCGGAGTGTTCGGCCACCTCATTCACGAGCGTGGTCGCTGTCACTCGGACTCCCGTGTCGCGTTCGGGGGGTGACGGAATCGAGATTTCCGGCATCGTCTCATCGATGTCTTCGTCGGATGCCCAGTCCGTCGGATGTGGTGGTGTCCGAATGGTATAGCCTGCCTCACCAAGCTGACTGCGAGTACCCCCGTTCTGGACAGCCTCACCTATGAGCTCGCCATCTTCGAGGAGGTGGGGTTGAAGCCAGTCACGCCAGCGGTCAGCCTCGTCGAATGCCGCCGGCTCGCCGAGTTCGATTTGTCCAGACTCGCTGCGGTCGATGTCGTGCGTTCCACACAGCAGGAGATGGTCGCGAGTCCTGGTGCAAGCGACGTAGAGGAGGCGTTTCGCCTCGGCTCGTTCCTGTGGCAGTGAGAGCCGATCTGCGTACTCGTGGACGGCAGTCTTCTCGATTGAGAAGGCGTCTCTGGGATGTGGACCACCAACTGCAGGGAGCGGAGGTGCATCTGTAGTACCCTCTACGAGTCGGACGTAGCCGTAGTCGTCGACGCTTCGCCCGAAGTTTAGACTGCTTCCGAGATCCGGGATCGTGACGATCGGGAACTCTAGTCCTTTCGAGGAGTGAATCGTCATGATTCGAACGCCCTCGGCATCGCCAGGAATATCTGCTTCACCCTCACGTGGATCGATTTCTGCCTGCCGGTCGATCCGGTGTAGCAACCCAGCAGCCGTGTGAACGCCGTTTTCGCTCCAAGTTCGGACCTGATCACGGAACTTCTCGACGTTCGCGACTGCCTGCTGGCCGCGTTCGTCGGCACTGACACTCGTCAGGTACCCGGTATCGTCGATGACGCGCGTGAGGACGCGGTTCCACGAAAGGACGCCCTCTTCTCCCGGCTCCGCACACCCACTCAGCGTACGCCAGCTCGATAGCAGCTCGAACGCGTCCGTAAGCTGTGGATCATCGGACGTTTCCAAGGCCGTCCAGATCGAGTCTGCACTTGCGACCGCCGGCGCGAGCCGGTCGTCGGTAAACCCAAACAGGGGTGATCGGAGTACACCGTACAGAGAGACGTCGTCCGTCGGATCGCCAAGTACCCGTAGGAGATTCGTGAGCGCCTGCACCTCGGGCGTATCGTAGAACCCGACACCGCCGATGACCGTATACGGGATGTCGTACTCTTCGAGGGCTCGCTGGTACCGGTCGAGGTGTGTTCGCCGACGGAGCAAGATTGCCACGTCGTCAGGAGTCGCGGAACGGTGCTCACCCGTATCCGTATCCTGAACGAGCGGTGGGTCGTCAAAGATGGTCGTCAGTCGGGCTGCGAGTGCCTGTGCCTCTGCTTCGATTGTATGGTCCAACGCTCCCTCAGCGACAGGGTGGTCGTCCCCGAAGAGCGTCGCTGCCATCTCTGCATCGTCAGGGACGACGAGATATTCGATACTGCCGTCGAGTCCCTCGATGTCTTCGACTCGGTCTCGTCTCGCCGTGAGCGGTTGTGGCGGCGCTTCGAACGGCGCATGTTCGTCGTCTTCGGGCTGGAACAACTGATCAAAGAGTCTGTTCAAGAACGTGAGAGGGGCCTCAAGCGTCCGGAAATTACCCGAGAGTTCGAGGGAGGTCGGGCTCTCGACGTCGCTGTCGGGAACCTCGTCCAGCCCGAGACTGCGGTTTACAGATTGCAGTTCGTCCCGTGCTGCGCCGAACGTGGTGACGTCAGCGCCGCGGAAGGCGTAGATACTCTGTTTCTCGTCACCGACGAGGAACACGTTCGTCGCCGTTTCCTCGTCGACGCCGGTGAGGAGCTTCACGAGCTCCCACTGCCGGTCGTCCGTGTCCTGGAACTCGTCGACCATGACCGCCTCGAACTTGTCCTGGAGACGGCGACGAACCTCCTCATTCTCACGGAGGAACGAAATGGTGGTCTCGATCACGTCGGGGAAATCGAGCGCATCTCGACGGTCCTTCCCAGCTTCGTAGCGTTCCAGAACTCCATCGAAAACACGCATCAGTGCCAGCGCGTAGTGAGCACTGTTCTCCTCGAGTTCGCCCGGCGTCGTGTCGACCGCGTCCTCGTGGGATTCGACAGCCCCGATTACCACGTCGACAGCGTCTTTCAGATCATCGTAGACGTCACCGTGTTCGTGCCAGTCCTCCCGAGACCCAACGACGTAGCCTGAACTACTGTAGAGTCCACCGCTCTTCTTCTCACACACCTCGTGGAGGTCGAGAATCGCGCGCTGGCACCTGCGGGAATCACTCTCCGAGGGAGACTCCGGAAGCGTCGTCGCGATGTCCTCGAAGGTCCGATACGCTCGCAAGCCGTCCTCGTCCTGAATGTCGGCCCCCGCGGGGAGCCGGTCAGCTAGCTCTCGCAGGGTTTCCAGAACGCCGTGTGTGTAGAGCGTCTCACGAGCGTCATCGGCCTCCAGGTCACAGACAGTCTCCCAGAGGACATCCACGTACTCCTCGACGTCAGCATCTCGCCAGCGTTCGAGGACGGCCTCGCTCTGTGGGCGCTCATCGAGCAACCCGGTCAATACGTCGACGAGTTGGCTTCGTCCCCAGAGCTGGGCGAGCAGCGCGACGTCCTCGTCGCTCTGATTTCCTTCGAGGAACTCCGTGACGACTTCTCGCTGGAGGGTTGCGGCGCCGTCCTCATCGAGGACATCGAACCCGAGTGGGACTGGCGCTTCGACGGCACGTTCTCGTAACAGTCGGGTACAGAATGCGTGTATCGTGTGGACGTAGCCGTCTTCGAGTTCGTCGAGAACGTCTCGCCACCGATGGTATCCATCAGGAGAATCCTCGGCAGCGAGCCGGTCGTAGACTTCCGTCCGGACGCGTTCGGTCAACTCCGCCGCGGCCTTTCGCGTGAACGTGATCGTGACGATGTTCTCAGGGGTGAGTGACGGATTCTCTTCGAGAATGGTGACGTATCGCTCAGTCAGTGTCGTCGTTTTGCCGGTCCCAGCGCCGGCGGTGATGGCTACGTTCCGGTCCTGAACGAGCGCGTCTTCCTGTTCGGTGGTAAGCTGAATTGCATCGTCTTCATCAGTCATCGCTCATCACCGCCTCGAGGTCCGCATCGTCCTGTACGCGTAACGGAACATACGCTGACTCGTCTCCCCGTGCGTGGTCGACACGCTCGCGCTTCCGATGGTGGCGGACGTCACAGGCGCGACGATAGTCACAGTAGCTGCAATTCGCTCCCCGACTCGACAACAACGTCGTATGGAACCGGCCATTCGCGATGGCGTCGTCGATCTGACCGAGCCACTCCGGCACGACTTCGTCCAAGAATCGACGTAGCTCTGCCTGTGAATCGAACTTCGATTCCACACCGCGTGGGACTTTGACGTCGTTTGGCGGCCGAACTTGGTAGTACGTCGCGGACAGCGCAGCGTCATCGAGATCGTCCTCACTCAAGACGGCCTCCGCAGCGAGGAGATAAATCGGGAGCTGGAACTTCGTCCCGCCTGTCGTTTTGGTCATATACGGTGCGCGCCCCGTCTTGTAGTCGTACAGCGCTAATTCCGGTTGTTCGTCGGTACCGGCCTCGTCGACGCGGTCGATGTACCCACGGATCGAAACGGTCGACCCATCAGGATGTTCAACCTCGAACGGTCCAGTGTCGGAGTCAGGTAACCCGTCACCGAATGGGGCTTCGAACCAACGCGGTCGGGTATCGCCGCCTCGCATGAGTTCCTCTTCGATGAACGTCGCGAGCAACCCTTTCTCGGGTGCTTCGTGCGGTCTCGAACTGCCCGCGTACGGGTTCGTCTCTGCGTCTCCCAATCCTGCGAACAACTCAGTGAGCCAGCGTTCATAGAACAGGCCCTCGTACTCGAAGTCGGCGTCCGCCAGTTCGTCGAGTGCGATATCGAGGAGACGGTCTTCCAATTCGTCTCTCTCGTATGCACTGACATCGAGTTCCTCGCTCGACTCCGCCGCAAGCTCCACATAGAAGCGTTCGAGAACGTCATGAACGTAACTACCGGTCTCGAGAGGTGTCGGCGTCACTTCGACATCGTCCGGATCCTCGATGTCGAGAACGTTCTCCGCGTAGAACTTGAATCCGCATTCGACGTACCGTTCGATTCGGCTCGCGCTGTAGGGTTCGCGCTCAGAGGGAGGATACACTGCATCGACAGTGTCAGCATCGAGAAGGCCATCGTGAGATGTGAGATCTGGATCGCTTCGATTCTCGGCACAGCTGAGGCCCCGGTCAGTTCGTTTCGTCTGCTCGGGTGTGAGGTCGCCCTGCTCGCCGGCGTGATCGACAGCAACTCGCCGACGTGAGTGAGCGGCGAGGCGACGCTGGAGATCTTCACGGGAGCCGACGCGCTCGTCAAGACCCTCTACTGGTTCGATACCGGTTACTCGTTGGAGTTCATCGAGTACCGGTGAGCGGACGACTGCCGATTCATCATCGCCCGATGCTGGCGTTGTGAGTGTGACTTCATCGACGTTCGCCAGCAGCGTTGCGAAGAGATAGCGGCCTCGAAGGCGCTCGTCACCAGTGTCGAACCGAGGATGGGCATCGGTCATCTCATCGAAAAATGCCGGTCGTTCCGGTGAGACGGGGAAATGTTCCGTCGTGAGCCCGACGACGTAGACGTTCTCGAACGAGCGCATCCGCGCGTCGAGCATCCCCAGAACCTCGACGTGACCGCTGGCAGCACCCTGAGGAACACGAATCGGAACGCCATCGAACGCTCGAGTGAGCAACGCCAGTGGCGAGAGATCACTGGAAACAGCTTGCATCGATTCAAATGAACTGAGAACCTCGTCGACGACGGCGTACGCTTGCTGCTCCGTCGCCTGTGTCGTCCCGCCGGCATAGTTCTCGACTGCAGATTCGAGCTCGAAGTCGTCAGCCAGCACTCGACGGAAAATGTCGAGCGCTGTTTCGAGGTCACCAGTACGGAGCGTGCCGAGCGACGAGATGAGGTCTTCAATATGTCTCCTCGCGTCGTCGTCGATGTCGTCGAGCAACGGATCGAGCGCGACAGTGTCGCGGCGTCGAGCAGCTGCCGTGATAGCGTCAACTTGCGCTCGGGAGAGGAAGTCGACGAGTGGATTCGCCAGCAGCGATGTCAAA
The DNA here is from genome assembly GCF_024227435.1 of Natrinema caseinilyticum. Classification (GTDB taxonomy): domain Archaea; phylum Halobacteriota; class Halobacteria; order Halobacteriales; family Natrialbaceae; genus Natrinema; species Natrinema caseinilyticum. The sequence goes on along the minus strand of NZ_CP100447.1, from coordinate 23,643 downwards.
TCCTCAGCGTGTGGTTCCTGCTCGGCAAGACGAAGCAGATCGTGGACGACGCTCCCTGCAAAGGTCCGATCCAGTTGGGAGGCAGCGGTCGTCACGTGGGGAATGCCATAGGTCTCGAAGACATCGTCGACGTACCCCGCATACGCCTCGGTCCCTGGAATTACGACCGCGAGGTCGTCCGGATCGCGACCATCAGCGAGTTCCGCTCGGAGCTCGCGAGCGACGAATCGAACCTCGCGTTCCGGCGTCGGTAACTCCCGCCACCTGAGTGTCTCTGGCGTCGGTACGTCTCCGGGGTCGTGGCGATACATCGCATTCGTGACTGTGGCGACGTCGACAGCAGTACCCTGCTGTGGCTCAACCACGTTCCGCTCGAATCCCAACTCCTCGTAAAACTCCAGTCCATCGACGGTGACACTGTCGACGCCCCCGTCGCCGTGCTGGTGGAGCGGGAGAATCGCAATCGTATCGAACGCATCGACGATCCGCTCGATCACAGCCCGTTCGACGGGTCGGAACTCGTGATAGCCGGAGAGTATGACGGTGTCGAGTTCTGGCGAGAGGGCTGCGATATTAGTGTCGGCAGTCGCAACGGTCTGGAAGATCTCACCCCGTGTGGCGGTCCATTCGTCGACGTGGTCGCGGTGAAGCTCTCCATAGGATCGATAGGCATCGACAGTCGCCGTCGCGATTCGTTCGTCGAGGTCTGACCCCGCGAATTCGGTGGCAAGTTCCTCAGCTGTCGCGACGCCAGCGTCATCGAACAGCGAGAAGCGACTACTGAACGCGTCCGCAAGTGCCGCAGACGCTGGTTCACCTGCGAGAATGCTCCCCTCACTCTTTGTCGCGTGATCGAGTGCGAATTCCGTGAGACGACGGTTCACCTGCCCGGAGAGTCTCGCGATTGGACCGTCGAGAGCTTCGTACCAGTCACGGACGACTGCGTCAAGCGTCTCGGCTCGGAGGCGAAGCGGACGGTGTGTGTCTGCCCATGAATCTTCGATGTGACCTCTTCGAGCGTCGTTTCGCGTGATGTAGAGAATACTACCGAGCGAATCACCAGCAACGGTGTTGGCTTTCTGGAACGCCTGCTCTTCCAGAAGTGAATGTTTGGGCCCTGTGAGAAGCGTGGAATCCATCGAACAACCTGTACGATGACAAGGCTGTTACTTCACTCTTGGTAACAGTAATTAGATGAATGATACCTTCTCAGTGTGTCCCAGTTCCTCAGACAAATTCGCCGCTCAGTTGGAGACCGTTTAGGGCATCGTCATCGAATCCAAATAGGTTAGTCTGAACACTGCATCGGCAATAATCGGGCCATCGGTGGCATATCGGGGATAGACGAAATATAAAGTGGGTCGGTTTAGTCTACCAACGTATGACCCTCATATCCGATGGAGGTGACGCTCCTATCTCATCTTTGTCTGGACAACTTTCGCCAGATGAAGTCAACATGGATCTCACGATGTGCGGTCTCCTCGTCGATCGGGCTGAGGAATTGGTTCAGCTCTACGCAGATAAGGGGAACTGGAACGATGTGAAGGAAATCTGGTTCGACGAGCGCCTCTCGAATCGGAGCACACGGGGGAGTTCTCAGAAAATCTACCGGGTGCTGACATCGCGGTTCAAAAACGCACCAACGGCCCTCCCGAATCCGAGCGTTCTCCCCCAAGTGTTTGACCAGTGTGATACATCTAGAGACAAGGCACAGATCCTCTACCTGTATCTTGTTTCTGATGATAGCTTGGTTCGGTACGTCGTCCACGAATACAGTGCCCGTGTAGCTCGAGGCGAGCCGAACCCACTGGACTTCTCGAACGAGACTCTCTCAACGATCCTCGGCAACCTCACCTATTCCGATGGTAGCAGCTTCGATTACGCAGAATCGACGACGGAACGTTGGTGCGAAGGGATCAGATCCGTAATGCGTGAAATCGGTGTTCTCGAGGGACAACAAGCAGTAGAAGGGGATTCTCCGTCAGTAGGAACTATACCACTTCTAGTTGCGTTGGACTATTCGTTCGAGATCGGCGATGAAGATTGGATTACAGCCCCTCGAGGATTGCTATACCTCTTCCAACCGGAGCAGCGCTGGGAAGAACTGTTCGACCGTGCTGCCACCACCACCGCTTGGGAATATCTCGAACTTCACGGTGACCTCGACCTACGCCCCAGTGAAGAAACATATTCGTGGGTACAGGATAGAGGTGACAGTTGATGGTCGATGCGAGTTGGTTTGAAGACCTTCCAGACGATTTCGAGGAATCGGTCCGTATCGACAGGGATGAACGCGATCATCGCGAGCGGGCCATCCAGTCATACCACGTAACTGCGGACTCTCAACGCTTTATTCGAGACTTCGTCGACCGGATGCTCGGACAGGCGGACGATATGCGTACCGGGTCGAACTACTGGCTCTACGGCTATTACGGCAGCGGAAAGAGCCATCTTCTGACCGTCCTTGACGGACTGCTCGATACTGACTGGCTCGAAGGACAATATAGCGAGGTCTGGGATGACTTGACGCAAGTAACGGAAGATGCCAGTGTCGACCAACTGCGTGAGCGCTGGCAGAATATCCACGAGGAATATTACGTCATCCCTGTCTCGATCAATCTCCTGAAATACCAGGGGCAAAAGCAGCGGAGTTTCAGCGAAATTGTTCTCAGACACGCCCATCAGGACCCCGATTTGACCGGCGTCGACGATGAGATCTCGACTGGACTCTCCTCACAGCTTGACGTCGCGTATTTCGAGAAGTGGTTCCGGACGACCGAAGCATGGCCTGACCGCCAGACTCGTGCACAAGAGGTGCTTGAACCAGTCACTGCCGAGAGCGGTGGGTACGATTGGAATTCGGAGAATCTCTGGAAGGATATACAGAGCTACAGTGCGCTCGCAGATGTGGTTCTACCCAAACTTTTCGAGGAGGTCAACGAAACCCGTGATGGGTACACGGACCTCAGACCATCGGATATCGATCCAGAGGAAGTGGTGACACGGCTGAATCAACTGCGTGAAGAGCGGGAGGAAGAGTTAGGGAAGCCGGTGAAGTTGGTGTTGCTTCTCGACGAGGTGAGTCTCTTTATCGGGACGGACTTCGAGCGCCTGACTGAACTCCAGACGCTCGCGGAGAATATCGACGATATCGGCGATGGCGACATCCAGCTCGTTGCGACCGCACAAGCCAAGATCGAAGACGTCCAGCCGAAATTCGCCGCTCACGGTGCCGACTTTAGTATCGTCAAAGACCGCTTCCCGCATCGCTACCAGCTACCCAGTAAACACGTTGGCGACATCGCAAAGCGGCGTCTGTTCGAGAAGTCCGATCAAGGGGAAGCCCGGGTTCGTGAGGTGCTCGACGAGGCCTCGGTAAAACCGACCGAATCGCTGGTTTACAACGAAATCAAGCAGAATACGAAACCGCCACTCGACAGCATCGACGACGACGAGCTCGTCGAGTTCTACCCATTCCTTCCCTATCACGCGCCGCTGTTCCTCGAAATACTGTTCAATCTTAGGCAGGAAGCCCCCGATCCAGCAAAATCGATCTTTTCGGGGACCGCTCGCGCGATTCTCGCGCTCATGCACAATCTCCTCCAGAGTTGGGTTGAAGACGGAGAACCTGACCACGTCGTTACGTTGGTCGATTTCTATGAACTGATCAAACCAGAGCTGGAGGAGACCCTCGAGAAAGACGTCCGAGTCATCGGAGAGCTACCCGACGATGACGAGGTTGGAGAGAATGAGTCCCATGAAGGGGGGCGAAGTATCGCAGACGAAGTCGCGGATGGCAATCTGGAAGAGTTCGACCTCGACGTGGCGAAAGCGGTCTTGTTGCTGCAGCACGTCCACGATATCGTTCCACTGAACGAGGGGAACATCGCCGTCTCCGTGATGTCCGACCTCAACGGTCGGTCGTGGATCAGTACGCAAAACCGAGTCGAAGAATCGCTGGGGCGGCTCCAAAAATTCATCCGGCCGACCGAGGACGAATCTGGTGCGAGATATCGGTTCGCCACACAGGAAGAGCGCCTCATCTACGACGATACCGAGGCAAACGAGGAGAACCCAGACTGGGATGCTATTCTCCACGCATTGGACGAGCATCTCTGGGAGCGGATTATGCAGGATCTTTCTCTCCCGGAATCCGTTCCGTATAGTGAATCAGGTGACGAATATCCCGTCGCATACGAATTTAGTCTCGACGGCGTCGGATTCGAGACGATTAGGGAAGCCAAGGGGGGACTAGAAGTCTCCATTGCAGTGCAGGGCGTTCATCCAACCCATTCGCCAGACAATGGGGATGAAGAAACGCTGTACTGGGAGATAGACACTGACGGACTCGACGACCTTCGAAAGCACATCGTCGAGTGGTGGGCGCTTCGGGACGCGATTTCGACACACACCGTCCCACCTGCTGTTGAACGCGATCTCGACCGGCGGGCTAGTGCTGTCAGAAGCAAACTCGTCAGCGCGATGCAGAGCGGCTCCTACACGGTGAAAGATCGAACGAACATTGGAAGTCTCACGAAAGCAGTGCAAACTGCCGTCGATGTCGGATACCCAGACGACTTCCATCCGATGATGCTCCAGGTGACCGACGACCGACTGCAGGAACTCGCCGAGCTTTCCACTGAAGATCCACTCCCAGCGTGGGCACATACAATACAGGTCCCCTCCTCGGATCCCTCCGCGAGTCAAGGAAAGAAAAGCATTCAGCGAAACGTGTTGTCGCTCACTGGCCGGCAGCTGAAGGACAAGGACGATGGCCTCAACATGAACACGGTCCTCGATGGGATCACCGACGAAAAGCCGTTCTACGATGAGGCCCGCCCTGCATTGTGTGCCATCATCTGGGGATTCTGTCGAGAAGGCCGACTCGTTCCTGTCGACGAAGACGGGAACACGCTCGCAAACGAAGTCGTTCTCGATCAGAGCCAGCTCTCGACGACGAGACTGAAACTCCTTCCACGTGAGCCGATCGGGAAACTCCTCGAAGAGGGCGGGTTCAAGGAGACTACAGAGACTGTCGCTGATGGACTCATTAACCTCCAGAACGCGAATACACAGCTCCGTTCGGCGCTCACTGGTCTCCAAGAGGACGTCCAATTGGTCGCAGACACCGATATCCGTTCGGACGCCGTCGCTGGCTTGCTTGACAACCTCGTCGAAGAGTTATCTGAACGCATTGATGCAACCTCTGACCGGCTCACCGTCGTCAGGTCACAGGGGGACGGACTCGGGGATGCGATTGAACAGACCAACGCCGGACAGGAATGGCTCGACGAAGTCGTCGATGTCTGGAACCGACGGCTCCAGTCTCTCTACCGCTACGATGCGGAACTGGTCGTCGGTGACAGTGAATTCGAATGGGTCGATCAGAAGGCGCAGTCATTGGTCGCGGAACAGCGTGATGCTCTCCATGCGTTCGATGGGAGCTGGTGGACGACCGATGGGTGGAAAGTCCTGGTTGGAGAGACTGCCACCGACTGTAGCAGTGAACTTCAACGCTCTTGGAACGCGTACGTCGAGGAGCACGGACTCGCTGCATTCGTGGAGCGGCTAGAGGAACATCCATGGGTCATTCCTGCAACGGAACTCCCGTCGAGTGTGCATGTCGCCTTCGAGCGGACCTACATCACGCCGCTTCGTGAGCTTCGACACTGGTACGAAACCGTAGACGAGGCAGTCACGGCACTTGACTCGGACGACGAAGATACGCTGGCGTCGGTCGCAGATGACATCGCTGGTGTGCAACCTCGGACAGACGCTACCGAAGATGACATCGACGTCCTCGAATCCAGACTCGACAGCCTCTCTGCAATTGTCGGCGACCGGACACCCAACGACGTGGATCAAATCGGAGTTCTCCCGGACGACCGACAGGGCATCGATCAGCGCCTCGAACGTCTCGTCGAGAGCAGAGAATTGGATGTAGAGCAGGCTGATTCGGGGGTGATCATTCGATGACTGACTCACCGTATCTCGCATTCAAGGAGAAGCTGTGCACGTTCGCTGATGGGCAAGCAGGCATCCGGAACCCATTCGTGATCGCAGCGGTCGATCCGTCAGTCGAACACCGGGTTGCGGACCGACTCAGTGGATGGGCGACGGGCGCAGAAGAGCCGCCAGTTGTGGATAACGGAGTCACAGTCCAGCCGATTTGGCTCGACGAACTCCTCCCGAAGACGAAGGTCTACAATCTCTCGGTGGCACTTGGTGGCGAGACGACCGCTGAGCGAATTGAAGAGACGATGCAGGATCGGTTGGCAGAGGAGCTCGTCGAGGAGATGATCACGAACGAGATCGACGACGACCGGCTGGAAACGCAACAGCACGTCGTCTTGCTTCTCAACCTCGGGAGCCTCTATCCGTTCACTCGAGCGTCCGAACTGCTCGACGAACTCGACCGTCGCAACGTCAGGTCTACCATCGGCATTCCATTCCCCGGCGATGTCGTCGGCGGAAAGCTGAGTTTCTTCGGCGGCGACTCGCGGCACTACTATCCAGCACATCAGATCGACGGGCAGATCCGGGAGGTGCATCTCCAACAATGAGTATCAAAGAGCTATTCCGTAGCGATCCGACACGACAACTCGAAGAAGTCCAGAAGGTCAATGCGCGAGAGCGCGCAGAGACCGACGTCGCAGAGTTCCACGAGACTGAAAGTGCAAAGCGTGTACTCACGGAGCTCGGAGAAGTCATCCAAACCCATCCCGGAGAAGCAGCACGCTTTCTCTATCTCCACGCGACCTTCGGATCAGGGAAAACTCACCTCCTGAAGCTCATCGGGCTCGTCGCAGACAGTGAATCAGAGTTCGCACATCTGGGTGATGACCTCGCTCAGCAGTGGCCCGGATTCGACAACCTTGCCCGCTCGATTGACGACTCACACGTCGATCGCCTCAAGCCGGTCTTCCTGAATCTCCTCGACCGGGACGCCTCGAAAGAACCGCCGCTTCCGTTCCTCATCTTCGAGGCGATCGGTCGCGAACTCGGCTATCCGACAGACCCGAACTGGTTGCTCGAGTGGGCCTGGACCGTCGATATGGAATACGACGGTGTCTGGGACGCGCTCGTCGACGCCGAGCACGACGGCCAGACGTTCGAGGACGTTCTCGAAGAACGGGCATCTCTACGCCGGTGGCTCTACGAAGCACTTCCGTCGTTGACGGAGACAGCAGGCACCGAGCTCGACAGTAAAGCTGGCGTCAAAGCATCCATCGAGCAAGCCGAGGACGATGTCGACCCCGAGTCGTTCGATCCCGCAGAACTGGTAGAGAGAGTGGAGACCGTCACCGATGCACTGAACGATGGTGGCCCCCGGACCGAGTTGCTCCTCGGACTTGACGAGGTTGCGCTGTTCGTCGGCGACAGTCGGCATCGCTACCGCGAATTCGAGGAGACGATGGAAGCCCTCCAACACGGCCCGAATCCGGTCGTTGTTACAACTGGACAGTACTCCCTCCCGGCGACACGTGAGAGCCTGATCGGTGAGCCGGCGGACGATCACTGGACACACCAGCAGGTCCCACTCGAAGGCGCTGACACGGAGATCATCGTCCGGAAGCGGTGGCTGCAGAAGGACAGTTCGGGCAGTGAGCGGGTATCGTCACTCGTTTCATCGATGCCTGATCTGTCGCTGGAGACGTATTCGCCAGTCGGTAGCGCCGACCCGGACCCGGTCGAGTCGTATCCCTTCCGCGAGTACGATCTCACGCTGCTCCGAAAGGTGATGCAGGAGTTGATCACCCAGGGGAGAGCGACGGATCGGGACTACATCCAGGGACGAGCGCTGCTCGTGTTGGTTCGGTCGCTGTTCACGAAGTTCGGCTGGGCAACAGCTGAGGAGGGTGCGCTCGTCACATGGGATGAACTGTTCGACCTCCTCGTCGAGGAGACGACGTATGTTCCCCTGTGGGTGCAGGAGATGCTGGACAATACGTTGATTCCGACCTTCGATGGCGATGAGAACGCCTGGGAGGTCCGAGTATCGAAAGCACTGTACCTCCTCAACCAGACGCCGGCCGTTCCAGCAACGCCGGAGAACTTGGGTCGGCTGATGCTTGACGACGTTCACTCCTCTGTCGATGAAAGCGTCGAAGAGACCAAGTCGGCGCTGAACACGCTCGTCGACAAGCGAAAGGTGCTCACTGAAACGAACGACAAAGGTGGCGAAGTATACACGCTGGTCTCGGAAGAGCAGGAGAGTATTCTCAGTCGAGCCCAGACCAAAGCTGAGCAGATTTCGCCGCATCAGCTGTCCGCGTGGCTCGAGACGCGACTCAGAGAGAACGACGGCTTCTTCCGGAGCGATAGTAGCCTTCACGAAGCGGACGTCGGCGACGAACGGCTCGTTCCGCTCCGGTACGAATACTCCATCCTCGACCCAGTTGGTCGAGCGCCAACGACGGAATTCGATGCCGTTCGGATTCGGGTACTGGCCGACGATCCAGATACGGTTACTGACCAGGTCGACACGTGGAAAGACGTAAACGACGGCCGAGCCGGTGGAGAACACATTCTCATCGCAATCGAGGTTCCCGAGACGACGCTCGACAGGATTCGGAACGTCCTCGGTATGGGGAAAGTCCTCGACGAAGAGACGGAGACACACGAGGAACTCGAACGAGAACATCGAACTGACAAACGTCGACTGGAATCTTCGGTGAGCGATCTCCTCGAGAATGCATCAGTCCATACGGTTCACGAGTACCGTGGAGAGCGCCCGAGTGTCCTCGAAGACGTCGTCGAAGACCAAGTTCAGTCCGTGTTCGGGTCGACTCGGAAGGTACTGTCCCGCCCGCTCGTCGAGGTCGACGATGCGAAGGGGTTGGCGAAGTTCTTCAGAGGGAGCGGCGATTGGCCGCTCGCCAATAGCGATGCAGTCATGTTGGGCGTGGACACGTCGAATCGAACTATCGGTAGCAGTGGCTGGTGTCGGGGGTTCATCGACGAATACGAACAACAGAGCGCAGTTGACGTCGAGACGTTGCTCCAGCAAACCCGGACGGCAAACGGTGACTATCGAGGGACGCCCCAGGAGTCGATTGCAGCGTTGCTCATCACGCTCGCGACGTCCAATGAGAAGGTTGCTCTCAAACAAGACACCGACTACGTCACCGATCCAGCAGCGATCGGTCGCCAGGTGCGTACGAAGAGCGGTCTCACCTCGTTGCAGGTGCGGTTCGGCGTCGATACGATCAATCCCAAGGAGATCAGGACGGTCGTGTCGACTGTCCTCGGTCACGAGCCGGACGGCGACGACCCGGACGCGTGGGTCGACGAACTCGCTACCTGGGTCGACGAAAACAGCGTTCTCGTCAAACGAACGTTCAAGGGCGTCTCTCGCGAGTTCGATGTTTCCCTGGGTGCCCTCGAAAGCGCATTGTCGCCGGCGTACAGTGGGGGCGAGATCACCACCTCGGATCTCGTCGAGGATGGCGTCAAGTCGGAGGCCGAGACGTTCGCAGATGCGCGTGAACTGTTCGCCGTCGAAGATGGCGAGAAATCGCTCTGGGCGCAGTTCTCGGAGACGCTGGAGTTGCTGGAGTCGTTGTATCCCAGCGCAACGATTACGTCGCGAATGCAGACCACGGCCGAAAGCAGTTCCGTGCCCACGAAGGAGACGCTGACAACCCGGATCGCCGACGCGACCGGCCACCGCGTCGACGTCCTCTCAGGTCAGTATCGGCGAATCACTGGTGGAGCGGTGGACAAATCAGACCCGACGGAGATATGTGGAGGTCTCAGCACGTGGCTGGGCGAGAACGAATCGCCGGTTCGAACGCTGCTCGAAGACGCCACAGACACGTTCAGTGACGTTTCGTTTGACAGCCTCGAGAAAGTGTTCGAGACTGCGTGGGATGGCGATCAAATAGAAGAAGCAGCCCTCGTCGCTTCCAGCGTCCGACAGCAGGCAAAAACATACGAGAACGTCCACGAGATTCTCGATGGCGACCCGAGTCTGTGGGCACAGCTGGAACCGGCAGGGGATACCCTTCGTGCAGAGCATCCAGACTCACCGACGACCGAAGCTGTAGAGACAGTGCTTGGCTCCTCCCGCCCACCGTCGCTCCAGCGCGTCCAGCAGCTCATCGATGAAGCGGACGATCCGAAGCCACCTGGAGCCGATGACGATGTCTGGGCGGAGCTGCAGCGTGTCGCTGAGGAACTCCGTCAGGAACTCCCGAACGCGACGATCACCGACGAAGTAACCAGCGTCGTTGATGCTGACGACCGCCCGACCGATGATCGTGTGTCGGAGCTCCTTGCGGAAGCAGAAGAACTACTGAATCGGATTAGAGCTGTAAAGGACGAACTGGACGAAATTGATGAAGAGAGTATCGTTCTGATTGAAAAGTAGATCAGGATTGCACTTCCTAACTCGCTGAAAGTACTAACGCCCGATGAAAACACAACCGATCTACAATGCTATCGAATCGTTCTGTGACGAACTAGTAGCACGCTCTCCAGAGGAAGTCAAACCATTTCTGATTGGACGTAAAGACCGAATCAAACGAGAAACGTTGGGGCAATCTCCCGAACGGTTTGTGTCAGAAAACCTTGTTTGGCCTCTCCTTGAAGCAGTTGATGTCGATTTCATCACGGAAGCGTATCTGTCGGGCTACAATGGACAGGTGGATTTCTCAATCCAGAACACCTCACACCGTGTCTTGGGGGAGTGTAAACCATTCAACCACTACAAGAAGGCAGTAAAAGACCTTAGAGAGTACCTGGGCCACCGGACAACTGGAACTGAGTTCGGGATAGCAACGGACGGAGTAAACTGGCTCTTCATCCGAGAGCCTGGTGATAGACGCCAGAACGTCGCCGTGCTCGAATATCATACTTTCCGGCCGGCTCTGTTTCAGTATTTTCTTGAGGAGAATGTAGTCTCTCCGAGCCTTGAAGGTCACTACGTTCTTTGGAATTCAACCGTCGGGGAATATCGTGAATATGGGGAACTTCGATCAGTGGACATTCACGAGTCCGCCCGTCGGTTCATATCTGCGTTTCAGCCACGTAATCTGGACCAGCAGCTAGAATCTGGAGCATTTGACCGGACACTGGACGAGTTTTCACGCAAAAGCGAGGACTCATCTCAGGAGAACCAGACCCTTGATGACTTCTTCTGACAACCCGAGTCATGCGAATTCGTCTACATTCGCCCTGAAGTGGTCGAACGCTTCCTGCTCTTATCTAGTGGTCAGGATTGCAGAAAGCTATACACCGGCCTTTCCCCAACGGTTCAGATACGATGGTACGCCCTGACCCTGGGACGCTCCAAGACGCGGCCCGCTACGCTGAGTCGGTGGCTGATCGCGGCATAGACACGACCAACGCCAAGGCACTTGCTAAGATGCGTAATGCGCTGATCAGTTTGGAGAAAGTGGCTGAAGAAGCACGAAAGCAGGTGGTTGAACCTGCGTTAGATCAGGAAGTGGACGTTGGAGATAGCGTGGCCGGCGTGCAAAGGCTGGAGGGCGAGCGGCCAACTGTGACGGACAATGCGGCTGCCCTAGAGATGCTCGAAGACGCCGGCGCGGATCCAGCGGAGGTTGTGAGAATTAACCCCAAGCAATTCGTCGACGCCGTCGATGAAACTGGCGTCGACCCTTCGGTGGTCATCGATCACGAGGAGTACACATTTTATCGCCGAGACAGTTGAGTGAGCAGGCCAAAGAACCCCTGGCACCTAATCTGATTCCTATTCCGGTGGCCTATCGACAAAACTACGGCATACTGTCAGTTGTCCAATCCAGTAATCCAGAGAGTGAGAACCAGTCCACTACCCATCCAAGCTAGAAGTACCGCATCAGAGCCCACGAATCCAGCCCATCTGAAAACACCCATTAGCAACGCTCCGGGTATACCTAGAATCATCGCAAGTATGGCTTGGCCGACTGGATATTCCACATCAGACATCACCTAAGGATTTCTCGGAACCCACTTCAACTCTGCAGTTTGTGAATCCTTTGTCAGGATATCTCTCGAACCCCTGTACCTCCAAAGCCACTGGCTCCAGCTGTCCTAACAAGATAACCGTCGACACAACCATCATCTCGTACGGAGAAACCTGCCCGGACGATTCTGGTGATTAGCGGTAGAAGGCCAGGTGGCGTCGGCAACATTGAAGTCACTGCTGTCAGTGGAAAGTAGCATACAGGTCATCTTCGCATGGAAAGTGATTCTCTCTCTCAACAGAAGGCGCAACTGGATAAGGCCGAACGCGAACACCTCGAAGATGTCGTTACCGGGATGCGGGATCGGGTCGAAGATAACGTCCGATTCCAGCTCACGCAGCAAGGGCTCGACGACGAGCCAGATGAGAAGGATGGACTGGACGAGGAAACGTCGTCGCTTGTCGAGGCGATCGAACTGGAAGCCGTGGACGGTCACTCCTGGGATGACGGCTTCGAGCAGTACATCACGGGCGTCGGCTACACAATCGTCAACCGGCTGGCTGCGCTCCGCTGTATGGAGGTCCGTAACTTCATCGAAGAGGAGGTCACTGTCTTCAAGGAGAACGGTCTGACACCTGCTGCGGAGACGCTCGTCCACGAGGAGTTCCTGCTTGAAGATGAGGCTATTCTAGAGGCGTACCATCGTACATGCGATACTCTTGCTGAAGAGATCGAGATTCTATTCGATCGCTCGTCGGCATACAGCCTCGTCGATCCTGATGACGATACCTTCGAGGAACTCTGCGAAATGCTCGACTCCGTCCCCGACGAGGTCTGGCGGGCGGACGATGTGCTTGGATGGGTCTACGAGTACTACAACGTCAAGCTGCTCGACGACCTGCGCCGCAAAGGCGACCGTGAAGGTCTCGAACCCGAGGACGTTCCCGCGGCGAACCAGTTCTATACGCCCCACTGGGTCGTCCGGATGCTCACCGACAATTCCCTCGGGAAACTCTACCTCGAACACACCGGCGAATTGCAGGACGTCGTCGAAGCGCAGGAAGGTTTCTCCCCGGCTGAGCGCAAGAATCGACCGCTCTCCCCAGACGAGTCATCCGACATAGCGGATTTCTGTACCTATCTCGTACCCTCTGAAGAGGAGGGTGAGCCGACCGATTTCGACCACCCGGAGGAGCTACGCGTCATCGACCCTGCCTGTGGGAGCGGACACTTCCTGCTGTACGCGTTCGACGTCCTGGAGCGTATCTGGCGTGCTGAGACGGATCTCTCCGAGGAGAAGATCCCTCGGAAGATTCTCCAGCACAATCTCTACGGCGTCGACCTGGACATGCGGGCCTGCCAGCTCGCGGCGTTCAATCTGTATCTGAAGGGTCGGACCCGCGCAGAGACGGAAGGTGCTGACGGGTTCGATATGCCCGAAGTCGGCATCGTCTGTGCGGACGCAAAGGTGGCCGACGTCGACGGCGTCGAGGCAGTGTTCGACGAGGTGGCCGGCGACGATCCGAAGGTCGAAGACGCTCTCAGGCGAATCCTCGACGCCTTCGAGGAGGTTCACGGGCTCGGGAGTCTGCTCGACGTTCGCGGGACGCTCGGTGACCTATTCGAGGACGACAGCGATACAGAAGGAGTTCAGATCACGCTCGACGACGACCCGACGGCAGACCACACACTCGGACAGGTGCTACACAGTCTGCGTGAGGCTGTCGAAGAACACAGAGACTCGGACTCGTTCCTCGCACAGGACCTCCGGAGCTTCGTGCGGCTTCTGGATATTCTGGCTCAGGACTACGATGTGGCGCTGATGAACCCGCCCTACGGCGCGCGCAATCGGATGCCCGAAACTGTACGCGAGTACGTCAGGGATCGGTTCAGTTACCCTCCAGAATTTTACATCAACTTCTTTGAAGTATGTGACAACTTGACTGTCAATAGTGGACGAGTCGGAATGCTCGTCCCGTGGAGTTTTATGTTCAAAAACACTTTCCAGCAGTTCCGGGAAGATTTCGTAGGCGACCAGGGTGGTTTCGATTTCCTATGCGAATTCGGCTATGATATCCTGGACAATGCTATGGTTGGGACTGTCGGAACCGTCGTACGGACGGGAACGACTCTCAATGATATGGGGACGTTCATCCGACTTCACGATTTGGATGCCAAGAAAAAAGAAAACCAGTATCTTTCAGTCCTGTCGAATTCGATCGAGTCGGACGTTCGACGGTTCTTCGAGATCGAATTGAGTACCTTCGAGCAGATTCCTCGAACGCCGATTTGCTACTCTATTCCAGCGGAAGTACTCGAATTACACGATACGGACTCAAAACTGGATGCCGATTCAGCTCGAATTGATGGGGACTCAGTCGGAAATGCCGCAAACGGAATGAATACCGGAGACAACAGTCGATTCTTAACGAACCACTGGGCAGCGACCCCTGATGAGTATATTCCATACGCTAAAGGGGGGACAGATGCGTGGATTGTGCCAACGTCGAACATCATGATTAACTGGGCTGGTGGCGGGACAGAGGTGAAACGATTCACCGGTTCGGTTATCAAAAACGCCGAATTATACGGACGACAAGGACTGACATGGACCTACGCGAAACGGACGGGTAGACGGTACGGCTACTTCCCTGCCGGGGGTGCCTTCGACGGCAAAGGGTCGATGTACTTCCCAGAAGATACCTCACTCTGGCAGATGATGGGCGTCCTGAACTCCTCCCTCTACCATAACTTATTCCTCTCACTCACACCCGAGCGAGATTGGCAGGTCGGTGACGTCGGCCGTATTCCGTGGCGGACCGAACTCGAACTCGACGAGATAGAGGACCTCGCAAAGGAACAGTTCCGCGTGATGTCACGTAACCATATTCATGATCCAATCAGTCAGTACTACATAGGCCCAGAATTGCTGCCGTCTGATGCGGTGTCTGGGTTCTTCTACGACCATCCACACACCGAAGAACGCGAGATATCTGATTTTGATGCAAGAGAGTCTTTCACTGACAAACCAGAGCAGTCGATTGCTAGAATCGCGAGGAGGGCGAAGCAGAATGAACTGATTAGAAGACAGCGACTGGAAGAACTATCAGGTGAAATTGACTCTGTAATCTACGAAGAGTTGGAAATCAGTAAGCAAATACAGAGATACATTGAAAAGGAAATTTTCCTCCGCACCTCTGAAACCCCAGAAGATCGTGAGGTCCCAGACCCAGAATCGATTCCGGAAGTCCCAGAGAATATCGAGAAGCAGGTCAAAGACCTCATACATCACTTCGCGATTGAGGCTGTTCAGCAGGCAGAGGATGGCATCGTCCCGCTTCAGAACTTGGACGACCGAGCGTCGATGCTTGACCGGATTGTTGAGCGTTTCGAAGCGGCCTATGGCAAACACGCAACTGACCGTCTTGTCGAAGTTGACGAGATTCTTGGGAGCGAATCCGCTACAGATGAGGCTTATCCAAATATACAAACGTTTGTCACGGAGGAACTGTTTGACTACCACGTCGACCGCATGGAGAACACGCCAGTTCTCTGGAAGGTCACCACCGAACGCCTTATGGCCGACTCGATAGGTGAGGGATTCGCTTGCTTCATCGATTATCATAGCCTCGATTCAGGTGTATTGGATCGACTCGCTAATCAGTACCTCGAACCTCGAAAGGCTGAACTTCGAGAACGACGCAGTGCCGCAAACCGCCGTCGAGGCGATGAATCGTTGTCGCCCAGCGATCAGGCCGAAGCTGCACAGGAGTACGAGCAGTGTGTGAGCGCGCTCAACCAGATTTCGGTCCTCGAAGATGTAATGCAGGAACTCGGGAGTACCCACGAACGCGACTTCGATGCTGAGGACCGCGAACTCGCCAACGAACTCTCGAGGAAGGTTAATGTCTTTTGCGACGAGACCCGTGAACGGGTGGAGACGCTGGCTCAACTGCACGAGCATCAGAGCACCAGTTGGTTCAAAGAGACGTTTTCGGACAAGTTCTGGGAGACTGTCGAGGAATGGCGTGCTGAATGGATCGATGCTTTAGACGATCTCGAATGCGCTTGTCAAGCGTACGCCAAGCCCTCCGACGAGTCCGTCGAGGCACACCTGGCTGACCTATTCGACTACTTCAACGATCGGCTCAAAGGGTCGGATCACTACTCTAGCACGGGCATCCTCTTCATGACGTATTACTTCGAGCGGGAGGGGTCAGAGTTCCTCGACGATAACGGAGAACCCTACGAGAACTTGAAAGACGAAGAACGTCTGCTCGCCTCGCTAGCGACTGGACTCGACGACCCCTCAGTTGTCAACGAGGAGTTCCTCGAAGCGATAGCGGACGACGAGGGCGTCGATGACGTCGACGATCTCTCGCCACTGGCACAGTTCAAGGCCCTGGCAGAGGAGATCGACGATCGCTGCCAGACCATCGACAAGCGAATTCCCTCGGATTGGACTGATCGGGCGCTCTCGGAGATAACGACCGAAGGGTACCAACCGAATCACAAGCACGGCGTCGCAATCAATATCACACCGCTCGCAGAGGCAGAGATCGTCCCGAAGACGGTGGGGGATGACGTCCTCTAATCATGCCCGCGACGAAGACACTCCCACAGTGCGCTCACGACGCTATCGAGAGTGCTATCGACGAAGCCGCTGACGAGGAACCGGTCGTCCTCTGGTGGGACGACGGCGGCTACCTCCGTGACATTATCCGAAACACTAGCCACCAACTCGGCTGCGAGTTTCGGGCCGCGGAACAGACGCCACTGGAGCTTCGCGCAGAGGCACCACGAGACCGAACCATCTGGTACGTCCCACAGGCCAGCAGCGACGACGTCGACTGGTTCAAAGACGTCGAGCACACCGGCGACGTGATCGAACAGCACATCGGGAAGCTCGCAGCCCGCTGCTTCGAGAACGACCGGCTTCAAGCGGCGACGATTCGAACAGCCTACGAGGACGCCGACGACCGAGAGAAAGTCGCCAAGACGCTCTATGAAGAACTCAACGGCCAAGGTGGCCTTCCATCGCTCCAGGGCCTCCAGACGAAGATCGTCCTCGACGGGCACGACGATCCCGTGCAGTTCGTCCTCGAACACGGCACTGAGGGCCTCCCCGGCGAAGATGACCTCATCGAGATTCGGGATCTCTTGGTCGACAACGGCGTGGCGGCCGTCGAAGGCGTGAGCGACGCCCAGACTATCGTCGAACGAACGCGACGCTGGGCCGTTGCGGAGTGGCTCGTCGACGAGGGGCTGGACAAATCCATGCTCCCTCAGGAGTACCAGCCCGAAGCCAGCAGTGGATTCGGCGTCTCCAGACCAGAACTCCGCTCCGTCCTGAGCAAAACCGAACGCACACAGGAACTGGCTCGCGTCTACCTCGACCCTGACCAGCGGTTCTGGCACGATGTCCTCCGTACCTACGACGACCCGTGGGAGCTCGTCGACTGTCCCGTCGACGCCTCGCTCGAACACCGCCTCTGGGACGAGTGGACGCAGTCCTTCCACGCCGGCGACTACGAACAGTGTGCAACCCAGGCGGAACAACGCCACGAGCGCCTCGACGCGACCTACGGCGACGTTCCGTGGACACAACTCTGGGAGCAGGCCATCGACATTGCGACGCTCGCGAACGAACTCGAAACCTGGGAGGAAGGCGGCGATACTGGTGATGTCGTGGAGCTATACGGTGACGTAGAGAATGGAACGTGGCAGATCGACAACGCCGTGTTCAACCTCATAATCTCCGGCGAACCGGAAACCGCCCTTCCAGAAGAGCATCCTGCAACCGCGAAACTCGAGGATCTCCGCTCGTCGCTGGTCGAATCCAGATACCTGGAGTACCTCACTGATCTGGGCGACCTCGTCGAGGACCAGATCAAGGCGGGCTCGCCGTTCGTCGGCGAGAACCACGCCCACCAGTTCTTCGCCGAAGAGCAGGAACACCTCCAGAGCGGTCAGAGCGTCGCGCTGTTCATCGTCGACGCCTTGCGCTTCGACCTCGCACACGAACTCGCAGAGTCCATTCGGAGAGAACTTCCCCAGCTCGAAGTTGACGAGAGCAAGTGGGTAGGAACTCTTCCCTCTGATACCGAGTTCGGAAAGGCTGCACTCACCCCCGGCAGCAAGTTCAGCTTCAACATCGAACTGCAGGACGGCGAGCTCGTTCCCGAACGGAACGGACGCAAGATTACGAATCATCGCCGACAGACGCTCCTCGAGAACGACGGCTGGAGCTACATCATGCAGGACGCCGAGGACGAGGTCGGCTGGAGCAACACACGCGTCGCCTACTACTGGAACGACATCGACGAGACCGGCGAGAAAGAACTCACGGACTTCGAGGAGCTGTTCAGCGACCGAATCGACGCCATCTCCCGGATCATCACCGAGAAGCTCCGGAAAGGCGAGTGGGACCGTGCGTACATCCTCTCCGATCACGGCTTCGTCTCACTCCCACGGCACGTCGACATCAACGATCTGCATCCACCGAGCAACGCCGAGAAAGTGACCCGTCGGTGGGTCGCCGGCGCAGACCTCGACGACGACGCACCTGGCGTCTTGCTGGACGAAGACACACATCTGGGCTACCTCGACGACGATGCCAGAATCAGCATCCTGACTGACCCGATTCAGCGATTCAGGAACCAGGGACTTCCGGATGCTCGCTTCTATCACGGCGGCGTCCTCCCGCAAGAGTTCGTCCTGAACTTCGTCACGATCACGCAGGAGTGATTCCACTCAATTTATCATGATGAGACTAACAGATGGATATGAAATTAAACAAAAAAGGTACAAGACTTGTATCCAATTGAGCACGAAAAGCTATGAAAGCTAGTGAGTTCGAAAACATCGTCGATCAGAAGCAAACGCGAGACGTGCAAGGGATGGGAGGTAAAATCGACGTCAAGCACGGTCCTTGGAGTGGACAGACCCTGAAATCCAAGTACTGTCACGTATACGTGCCCCACGACGTATGCCCCAGCTGTACCGTTCGCAAGCTTTCGTATTTTAGAATGGTAAAGGCCCGGACGTTACGGAGTGATTCCGTGCTTCGTGTTGCTCGATGCATCGCTTGTGGACACATAGAAACCGTCGACGGGGATCCCCAGAAGACCAACGACTCGTCACACAGGAAGGGATAACGTCTCACAAAAATATGAACAATATGATCACTGCCTCGAATCGCGAGCCAGGAATGCTTACTGAAGTTCTATGAATGACTTCGAACCCGGAGATGCGATTCTCCTCAACGGTCAGCCCGCCGAGGTCATAAAGACGTACTCCGTCGGTGATCTTGATTATCTCAGAGCCTACGTCGAGAACGTCGGTGTGAAGACCGTCTGCATCGACGACGTGAACATCGAGCCGAAGCGAGAACAACTCGGCGCACTCGATACCACAACTGCTGGGCAACTCCATCCGGATCACGACGCTGTCTCTGCGGAGTGGTTCGATCTTCGCTCGCAAGCCCTCCAGCTCCAGATCGCGCACGAGCAAGGCCAACTGCTCAGCATCTCCAACTCGCTGGTTCGCCTGGAGCCGTACCAACTGGCCTGCGTCAACTGGGTGATGCAGAAGCTCCGCCAGCGGGCACTCATCGCTGACGACGTCGGGCTGGGGAAGACCATCGAGGCGGGGCTCATCCTCAAAGAACTCACTGCACGCAATCGTGCAGATCGGGTGCTGTTCGTGGTCCCTGCCCATCTCCAGAAGAAGTGGATTCGGGATATGGACCGCTTCTTCGATATCTCTCTGACGCCTGGCGACCGACAGTGGGTCGAGGGCGAGCGCCGCCGGCTGGGTGAGGAGGCGAACATCTGGAACCAGGACCACCAGCAGATGGTCGCGAGTATGGCGTTTCTGCGTCAGGAGGAATTCCGTGACGAACTCGACAATGCGTTCTGGGACGTTGTTGTCGTCGACGAAGCACACAAGGCGGCCAAGCGCGGCGAGTCCCCGAGCAAGACCTCGAAGATGGTCGAACGCGTCGCCGACAACTCTGACTCACTGCTGCTCCTCAGTGCAACCCCACACGACGGGAAGGGAGACGCCTTCCGCTCGCTCGTCGAATATATCGACCCGTTCCTCGTCGCGGAAGATCAGGAACTCTCGAAAGAGGCCGTCGACCGCGTGATGATGCGTCGCGGCAAGCAAACGATCTACGACGACAACGGTGAACGGATCTTCCCGAATCGCGAGGTAGGGACGATTCCTGTCGAGCGGACACACGAAGAGCGGCAGTTCTACCAGGCAGTCACCGAGTACGTCAAACACGTCTACAATCGCTCGGAGCAGCTCAACGAGCCTGCAGTCGGCTTCGCGATGGCGCTGATGCAGAAGCGCCTCGTGAGCAGTATCGGCGCGATCAAAGCCACCCTAAGCCGACGACTCGCGAACCTGGTCGACCAACAGTCCACTGCGACCTCGCTTTCTGAAGAGGCCACTGCCTACCTCGAAGGCGAAGACCTCGACGAAGCAGACAAGCAGAAGGCAGAGGAAGAGCTCGCAGGTCTCACCATTACCGAGAGCGACGCTCAACTCGAAGAGGAGATCGAAACGCTTCGTGACCTCGTCTCTCTCGCCGAAGGAATCCCAGTTGATTCGAAGGCCCAGAAAGTCCGTCGCTACATCCAGCAACTCCTTGAGGAGAACCCGAACGAAAAGGTGCTGCTGTTCACCGAGTACCGTGATACGCTCGATTACATTCTCGATCTCGTGAAGGACGAACCGTGGGCCGACGAGATTCTAACTATCCACGGGGACGTCGACAAAGAGGATCGGGCGAAGATCGAAGACGAGTTCAACCACGGACAGTCTCGACTCCTGTTCGCGACCGACGCGGCGAGCGAAGGGATCGACCTCCAGCACAGTTGCCACATCATGGTCAACTACGAGCTGCCGTGGAATCCGAACCGGCTCGAACAGCGGATCGGT
Source organism: Natrinema caseinilyticum (assembly GCF_024227435.1). Taxonomy (GTDB): domain Archaea; phylum Halobacteriota; class Halobacteria; order Halobacteriales; family Natrialbaceae; genus Natrinema; species Natrinema caseinilyticum. Next base: position 2,782 of record NZ_CP100447.1, on the reverse strand, counting down.
CGCCTCCACCGGTACGGCCAGGACAAGGAAGTGAAGGTGTGGAACTTCACGTTCGAGGACACTCGCGAAGGTGAGATCTTCGAGATGCTCCAGGACAAAGTCGAGAACATCCGGGGGAAGCTCGGAAACACTGCTGACGTCCTCGGGATGCTCGACGATATCGACGTGGACTCGCTCATCATGGAGTCTATCCGGAATGACGAACCAGCGAGTGCGACGAAAGAGGAACTGGAGGAACTCATCGACGAACGACAGCGGACGCTCCAGGAGTGGTACGAGCGCAGTCTCGTCGACACGAGTACCTTCGACCAGGAGAGCCGAGAGAAGATTCAGGAAGTGATGGATCAGTCCGAGGACGTCTATGGCAGCGAGGCTGACATTCGGGAGTTCTTCGAACGTGGGATTGGGGCACTTGGCGGCGATGTCGAAAAAGCCGGGACGAATCTGTTTCGGGCCGAGTTACCCGATGCACTCAGTCGGACAACCGATGGCGAGCCCTATGGTCCGTTCACGTTCAACCGCGAGTTCGCAATGGATCACGACGACATCGAATATATCTCTCCAGACGCACGGTTGGTCCAGGAGTTGATGCAGTGTGTCCTCGACGGCGAACAGGGTGCGGTTGGTCTCAAGATGCTTCCGTTCGTCGTCGACCCAGGAATCACCTATAACTACCGAGTCCGATTTGAGGACGGTACCGGCGAAGTGATTCGTGAAGAGATTCTCCCAGTCTTTGTCGATGCAGCACACAACGATCCGCAAGAGCGCCTCGGACAGCGAGTTGTCGATGGGGATAGCATCAAAGGTTCGCCCGATGAAGAGCCGATTCGAGTCCTGCTAGAAAACGAGGGTGAGATGCGGTCGTCTGCCGACCGATACATTAGTCAACGTGTTGAGTCACGTCGAGACGACCTCCAGAAACGGAGGCGTGAAGAGACGCAACAAGAACTTGAAGATCTTGAAGCATATGCGGAATCCGAACGAGAACGGATTGAGACGTTTATCGCCGACTACGAGCGGAAGGCAGAAGCAGGGACGGACATGGATATCGCAATCAGAAGACAGCGGGATCGACTCTCGAAGCTCGAAGAACGCATCGAACAACGCCGGCAGGAGCTACAGCGGAAGGCACAGGTCATCTCGCTTGCTCCTGAAATCGAGAATCTCTGCTTAACTCTCTCGATATAAACGAATCCATATCGGCTTTCGCAGTGCTGTTCTCTGTAGATTCTCTATTCGTTACCCCCCTACTCGGACTCGCTCATCCCTAACTCCTCTCTAACGATCTCTCGATTCTGTAGCACTGCTCTGAAGAGAGCCGTGTAGAAATCCCAGTGCTTGTCGAGCTCGTCTCCGAACTCCTGAGAGAACTCGTAGTCGAGCTGCTTGTAGAACGCGTTGACCTCTTTCTTCACTTCGGGAGGTACGTAGACGTTGAAATTCTCGTACGTGTCGATCAGTGACCCCAGATCCTTGTCCGGATTTGGATAGACGTGCTCATCGAGGCCGCCTGGTTCCTGTTCGTCTTCGTCTTCCGTCTCTACTGTTTCTTGCGTTTCTTGCGTTTCTAACGTTTCTGATGTTGCTGATGCTTCTGTTGTTTCCACTTCGTCACTCTCCGCTTCATCGTCGTCGTGCTCGTCGGGTACTCCCCCCTCGTCTTCTTCGACTAATTCAGACGGATCTGTCGTCTGTCCGCCGCTCACACCGAGTGCCTTTGCCCGTTCGGCCGTCTCTTCCATTTCTTGCTCGAGGTCGCTCATGCTTCAGGAGCCTCCTTGATGCGGTCCCGGAGTTCTTCCGTGCTCATGTTCCGTGCGTGTTCGAGGTCGACGTCGTGATCTGGCGGTGATGTCTGCTCGAGGACAAGCTGTACGACCTGGTCGAACACGGGGAACTGGTCGTTCTTGACAGCCTCACTGTGCGTGTATATCGACGCTTGGTTCCATTTCGCCCGGTCGAAGGCCGCCCGGTCGTCGACGAGGACGCCTTTCTCGTCGAACGTGTCCTCGAACCAGTCGATGACCTTCCGCTTCTCCTTGGTGAGCTTCGTCGAGTCGTAGGTCATCGTGAACGCGAGATATTCGATTTCGAGGCTGTGCATCATCCCCAGCGTCTCGTAGTGGTCAAACAGAAGGTTCGCCGAGTGAATCATCTCTGAACGCGGCTGCATCGGGACGATGACGTTCTCGCCGGCCGTAACCGCATTCTTCGAGTATGCAGAGAGATCAGGGGGGCAGTCACAGACGATGAAATGGTACTCGTGGTCGATCTGCTCGATGACCTTTCCGAGGCGATTCTCACCGGCATCAGCCGAGTCGAGCGGCGTCTTGTTCCCGTTGAACGTCGTGTTCGACGGGATGAGATCGAACTCCTCGTGATCGGTGAGGATGATCTCGTTGATCTGAGACCACTTGTTCACGTCGAGGAGAACGTTGTCCAGTGACAGCTGGTCGATGTCCTCGTAGACTTCCCTCTTGCCAAGGTTTGCCGTGAGCGACCCCTGTGGATCGAGGTCGACAAGGAGGACATCGAATCCGCGTGCTGCGAGGCCACCCGCGAGGTTGAGTGCGGTGAAGGTCTTTCCTGTTCCGCCTTTCTGGAACGATACTGCGATTACCTCTGGTGGGGTGGTTTCCGACATTTCTGATGCTCTATCCGTTTCGACTGTTTCTAACGCTAAAAACGTTGGTCAGCCGGATGTCTGACGTTTCTAATATTAATAGCGTTTCTAACGTCAATAATTATTCTAATGCTATTGGCGCTAAAACCGTCTCTAATG